>NZ_VZZS01000017.1:0-40015 GCF_009650575.1 Pseudomonas sp. MNR3A
GGGCCGGATGAATGGAGCGCAGCGTTTTTTGGTTACTTTTTGTCGCGTCTGACAAAAAGTGACTCGCCGTAAGGGCGAAAAGGTGACTAAGCATCACCCTCGCAAACGGATATGCTCACACCTGTAAAAACCCACCCCGCTCGCAAAGCGATCCTATGGCGAAATAGGATCACTCGCCGGAAACGTTTCATCCAGCGCATTATCGACCGAGCTATCCTTCGGCTGGGTCAGCTCACCACAATTACAGTCCGCCATACGACAAGGCTCCCCATTGCGATGCCCCGTAGCACAGGCCTCGCAGCAATAAGCCTTGCCATCCTGGACCACGGTATTGGCATCCACGGTGCAAGAACAGTGGTTGCAGGAACATCGTTGCTCGTTCATCAGGGTTCTCTCCTGTCATCTTCAGAGCTCACCTCGTCGGTCCACGGCTCACCGTCCAACGGCGCCGAGCGAGCCAGCTCCGCCTCGTCCAGCCCGATGCCGCCTCCGATCTCGTGAGCGTCCACATGGCGCAGGGTCTGGTCAGCAGGTCTGCTACCGCTACCAGGCTCATCAGGGTCGCGAGCACCGGTTTCATCGAACAACGTGTCCGGGCTCAGGTCGTCCAGGGTGACGTTGTCCTCGTGCAGGCTGTCGCTCAAGGCCTCGCCACCGGTCATGCCGCTTTCGGCGACACGTCGGGGCGGATAATCCTCGGCGATCTCGCGCGCCGGACGCTCGTCACCGACACGCCCTTGGCGTTCATCACGACGCTCACTGAAATCCAGCTCGTGGACGCTTCCCATGCGGTCCTCGGTGTCGTCGATCTCGACCTGCGGTCTTGGGTCATCAGGTATGGGCATGAGCGTTCTCCGTTTGTGGGCTTCACTCGGTCGACTCCGCGCACACACAAATGATTCAGAGTTTCTTGCCGCGCCCTACCCCGCGCTTTTTTTGAACTCCGCGCCGCCTCGCCGCCTCCCAATCTTGAGACCCGCGAACCCTCCCGGAGCCCGCCATGGCCAAGCCCCTGCAGGAGTACCATCGCAAGCGCGACTTCAACGCCACATCCGAACCGGTGGGCAAACACGCCAGAACACGGTCGGGCCACGCGCTGCAGTACTGCATTCAGAAACACGACGCCAGCCACTTGCACTACGACTTCCGCCTGGAACTCGACGGCACCTTGAAAAGCTGGGCGATCCCCAAGGGCCCCTCCCTTGACCCGAAGGTCCGGCGCCTGGCGGTGCATGTCGAGGACCACCCGCTGGACTATGCCAACTTCGAAGGGCACATCCCGGAGGGTCACTACGGCGCTGGCGATGTGATCGTCTGGGACCGGGGTATCTGGGAGCCCGAAGGCGATCCGCATCAAGCCTATGCCAAAGGCAAGCTGCGCTTTCGCCTGCAGGGCGAGAAGCTGTCGGGGGTCTGGAACCTGTTCCGCACCCAACTGGCCGGCAAGAAGGAACAATGGATGCTGGTCAAGTCAAATGACGGGCAAGCGCGCAGCGAGGTCGACTACAGCATCGTCGAAGCCCTGCCCGACAGTGTCCTCAGCGAGCGCAGCCTGCCGCCAAGGCGTCCGGCCAAGACAACCTCCGCTACCCCGCGCAAGCACAAGGCCCGCGCCAAAGCCCTGCCCGACAAGCTCCAGCCGCAACTGGCCACCTTGGTCGACTCCCCGCCCAGCGGCGACTGGCGCTATGAAGTCAAGTTCGATGGCTACCGCATCATGGCGCGCATCGACGGTGACGACGTACGCCTGTTCACCCGCAATGGCCACGACTGGAGTGAGAAGATGCCCCGTCAGGTGGAGGCGCTCAAGGCGCTTGGGCTCGACGCCGCGTGGCTGGATGGCGAAATGGTGGTGGTCGATGACAACGGTGTCGCCGATTTCCAGGCGTTGCAGAATGCCTTCGACACCGAGCACGACGAACGCATCACCTATTACCTGTTCGACCTGCCCTGGCTGGGGCGCGAAGACCTGCGCGAACTACCGCTGAAGGCGCGTCGGGACACCTTGGCCCGGCTGCTGGAAGATAATGCATCGCCGATGCTCAGGTACTCCGCAGACTTCGAGGAGCCGGTCGACTCGCTGCTCGACAGTGCCTGCCGGCTGGAGCTGGAGGGCCTGATCGGCAAGCGCGCCGACAGCCCCTACGTGGGGCGACGCGGCAGCGACTGGATCAAGCTCAAGTGCAAGCAGCGCCAGGAATTCGTGATCGTCGGCTACACCGATCCCAAAGGTAGCCGCCAGGGTTTCGGCGCTCTGCTGCTGGCCCTGCATGACCACGATAGCGGTCAGCTGCGCTACGCCGGCAAAGTCGGCACCGGCTTCAGCGCCGCCACCCTGGACAGCATCCTCGCCCGCCTGAAGCCGCTGCGGGTCGCCAAAGCGCCGTTACCCAGCCCCCCCACCGGCGCCGAAGCCCGCGGGGTGCACTGGCTCAAGCCGCACCTGCTGGCAGAAGTGGCCTATGCCCAGATGACCCGCGAAGGCATCGTGCGCCACGCGGTGTTCCACGGCCTGCGCGACGACAAGCCCGCCACCGCCATCGATCTGGAGAAAGCGATGCCCGCCAAGCGCGCAGCACAGCCACAACCCGAGGGCCTGGACACCCTGCGCCTGACCCACCCAGACCGCGTGGTCGACGCAACCATCGGTGCAACCAAGCGACAGGTCGCCGAGTACTACGCGCAGGTCGCCGACTGGCTGCTGCCACAGCTCAAGGATCGGCCCGTCGCCCTGGTCCGGGCACCGGATGGCCTGGCTGGCGAGCTGTTCTTCCAGAAGAATGCCGGCCAGCTGCATATTCCCAAGGTGCTCAGCTACAGCAAGGCCCAGGCCGGCCAGGCGGCCATGGTGCTCAACCGCGCCGACAGCCTGCTCGGCGCGGTACAGATGAACACCCTCGAACTGCACACCTGGAACGCCACCAACAAGGACTTCGACAAGCCCGACCGCTTCGTGCTCGACCTGGACCCTGATCCCGCGCTGCCCTGGAAAGCCATGCTCGAGGCCACCCAACTGACCCTTACCCTGCTCGATGAACTGGGCCTGAAGGTCTTTCTCAAGACCAGCGGCGGCAAGGGGATGCACCTGGTCGTGCCGCTGACCCGGCGTGCTGGCTGGGACGAGGTGAAGGACTTCAGCCATGCCTTGGTCGAGCACATGGCCGGGCTGTTCCCTGATCGCCTCAGCGCGGTTTCCGGCCCGAAGAACCGCGTCGGACGGATCTTCATCGACTACCTGCGCAACGGCAAGGGGGCGACCACCGTGGCGGCCTATTCGCTGCGCGCTCGTGAAGGCCTGCCGGTTTCGGTGCCGATCTGGCGCGAAGAGCTGAGCCAGCTCAAAGGCGCCGATCAATGGAACATCGGCAACCTGCACGAGCGCCTTGCGCAGGTCGAGGACCCTTGGTCCGAGATGGCCAGCACCCGCCAGTCGATTACCGCGCGCATGCGCAAGCAACTGGGGATCGACTGATGGAGCGAATGCTGGATCTGCTGCAATGGCCCGCCATGCTGCTGACCATCGCGGCGGCATGGTGCATCGGCTCGCGCCGCCCGCGACGCAGACGCATTGGCTTCTGCTGCTTCATCGCCAGCAATGTGCTGTGGGTGGTCTGGGGCTGGCAGGTACAAGCCTGGGCACTGATCGTCCTGCAGTTCTGCCTGTGCGTCATGAACCTGCGTGGCTGGAAGAAGAACACCCAAGGAGCGCCAAGCCCGTGAGCATCGCCCATGACTTCGACCTGGAGCGCCTCGATCACCTGTTGCGCCCTTTCAGCGCGCGAGCGCAGGCCATCGACCTCGACACCCAGTTGCCAGAGCTGCTGCACCTGCTGCAGGCCGATCATCTCGACCGACTGCCACGGCCTGGCCAGGGGCGCACCCTGGAGCGCTGGAGGACCCTGGCGCGGGTCGCCGGTTGCGACCTGACCCTGGCCAAGCTCTACGAGGGCCACACGGACGCTTTGGCAATCCTCAGCGAATGCGCCGCCGAGCACCACGCCGGCAACGGGATCTGGGGCGTGTGGGCCGCCGAGCCACCGGATGCCCGCACGCGCATCGTTGCCCGCGACGGCGATCAAGTCCGGCTGCAAGGCTGCAAAGCCTGGTGTTCGGGTGCGTTGCAGATTGATCGCGCGCTGGTGACCGCCTGGGAAGGCGAGCAACCGCAGTTGGTGGCCATCGAGCTGTCCCATCCCAGCCAACGCATTCAGGCCGAGCACTGGCAGGCCGTGGGCATGGCCACCACCGCCAGTGTCACCCTCGCATTCGATGATTCGCCGGGCCTGGCGATCGGCGCGCCCGGCCAATACCTGTCCCGCCCAGGATTCTGGCAAGGCGGCGCTGGCATCGCCGCCTGCTGGTATGGCGCGGCCGAAGCCCTGGCGGCCTACCTGCGCGAACACTGCGCTAAACCTCGGCCCGACCCGCACGCCGACGCCCACCTGGGCGCGGTCGATGCCGCCTTGCTCGGGGCCCGCGCCGCCCTGCGCGAATGCGCCGCCTGGATCGACCGGCACCCTCAGGACGATGCCAGTTTCCAGGTGCGCCGCACCCGCGCTCATGTCGAGCACGCGGTCGAGCAGGTCATTCGGCATGTCGGCCGAGCGCTGGGCGCCACGCCGTTCTGCCGCAGCAGCCATTTCGCCCGGCTCAGCGCCGACCTGCCGGTATACCTGCGTCAAAGTCACGCGGAGCGCGACCTCGCCGAATTGGGCCAGCAACTGACCGGCATGCCGGCAGGGGCATGGCAACTTTGACCAGCATCTGCCTCAGCCGACCACCGGCTGCAACCCTTGGAACCGGTCTTGCCCTCAATGGAGTCACCATGAGCCTCGATGCGCAGTATTTCGCCGACCTGTATGCCAGCAACGATGATCCATGGGCCTTTCGTACTCGCTGGTACGAACGGCGCAAACGTGACCTCACCCTGGCCAGCCTGCCCCGCCAGTGCTACGAACGCGTGTTCGAGCCTGCGTGTGCCAACGGCGAGCTCAGTGTGCTGCTGGCCGAGCGCTGCGCCGACCTGCTGTGCCAGGACATCGACGCCACCGCCGTGGCGCTGGCTCGCCAGCGACTGGCGGGCGTAAGCCACGCCCGCGTCGAACAGGGGCACCTGCCGGGCGACTGGCCCGGCGGACAATTCGACCTGATCGTGCTGAGCGAAATCGGCTACTACCTCGATCCCACCGACTGGCTGCAGGTGATCGAACAATCGGTGGCCAGCCTGACCTATGACGGCGGCCTGCTGGTGTGCCACTGGCGCCATCCCATCGCCGGTTGCCCTCAGGATGGCCGTGAGGTCCACGCCCTGCTTGCCCGGCATCTGCCGCTATACCCGCTTTTACGCCACGAGGAGGCGGATTTCCTGCTCGAATACTGGTCGTGCCAACCCAGCGTCGTGGACCTGGACGAGACCTGCCTATGATCGCCGTCATCATTCCCGCCCACAACGAAGCCCGCCGCCTCGGGCACTGCCTGCGCGCCGTCAAGCGGGCGGTGGCACGGGCCGAGGCGGCGGGCCTGGTGGTCGAGGTGCTGGTGGTGCTCGATCGCTGCATCGACGCCAGCGCACGCATCGCCCGCCGCCATGGCGTGCACACTCTGGAGCTGCAGGCCGGCAACGTCGGCATTGCCCGGCGCCTGGGCGCAGAGTGGATGATCGAGCGCGGTGCGCAGTGGCTGGCCTTTACCGACGCCGACAGTCGCGTGCCCGAGCACTGGCTGGTGTCGCAGTTGCAATGGCACGCCGACGCAGTCTGCGGCACCGTGCACATCGAGCGCTGGCAGCCTTGGCAGAACGCCGCGCTGCGTCAGCTATACCGCAGCCGTTACCAGGCTCGGGACGGGCACCGGCACATCCATGGCGCGAACCTCGGCGTGTGTGCCAAGGCCTATGAGCGCGCCGGCGGATTCCAACCATTGCCAGCCGATGAAGACGTGCAACTGGTGCTGGCCTTGGAAGCCAGTGGCGCGCATATCGTCTGGACCGCAGCGCACAGCGTGGCCACCAGCAGTCGGCGGGACAGCCGCGCCCGCCAAGGCTTCGGCGATTATCTGAGCGCGTTGGAGGGACTGGTGCAGTAGCGTTCGCAACACCCAACTACGACGCTTTGCGCGGTCGCTTGCTCGCCGGCTTCTTCGCCTTGGTCTTGCCGCCAAGGCTGCGCTTGAGCAGCTCGGTGAGGTCGATGATGTCGGCGCCCTTCTCCGCCGTTGTCCCCTCACCTTTGTCCACCGTCGCGATCTTGCCTTTGCTGGCCTTCTCTTCAACCAGGTCGAGGATGGTCTGGCGGAACGCGTCGTGGTACTCGTCTGGCTTCCATGGCCCACTCATGTCCTCCACCAGTTTCTTGGCCATGTCCAGTTCGCGCTTGTCGATCTTGGTGTCGGTCACGCTCTTGTCCAGCTCCAGCGACTCCAGGCCACGGACTTCCTCGGGCCAGCGCAGGGTAATCAGCACCAGCGCATCCTCCAGCGGGCGCAACAGCGCCAGGTGCTGGCGGGTGTGCAGCACCACGGTGGCCAAGGCCACCTTGCCGGTGCTGTGCAAGGTCTCGCGCAACAAGGCATAGACCTTGCCGCCACGACGGTCGGGGCTCAGGTAGTAAGGCGTGTCGAACTGTTGCAGCGGGATCTCACCGGCGTCGACGAAGGAAAAAATATCGATGGTCTGGGTCGCCTCGGGCCGCGCCTTGCGAATCTCCTCTTCGCTGATCACCACATAGCGGCCCTTCTCGTACTCCACACCTTTGACGATGTGTTCCTTGTCGATCTCCTTGCCAGTCACCTTGTTCACCCGCTTGTAGCCCACCGGCTCCATGCTGCGCTTGTCGAGCCAGTCGAAATCCACGCGCTCGGTGCGAACGGCGGTATTGAGAGAGACAGGGATATGCACGAGGCCGAAGCTGATCGCGCCTTTCCAGATTGCCCGGGCCATGGTCGGTTCCTACGCATCGAATGGTTGGCCGGGCTGGCTGTAGCGCAGCGCGCCGCAGCGTTCGCAGCACTGGCAGTCAAGCCCGGCGATTTCACGGATCAACAGGCTGCGCCACTGGCAGCCACGCAGCAGGCAGACGAGTTTCATCAGCCACCTCCCTGGCCCGCATGAAGGGCCTCTTACAATGACTGACTGCGCGGCGCGGCCAAGGTTTACTCGACTTTGCCCTATGGGAGTGGATCGCCGCCGGTGACGCCGAACACCTCACCGGTGATATAGCTCGACTCCTGGCTGGCAAGCAGTACGTACAAAGGCGCGCACTCGGCGGGCTGGCCCGGGCGTTTCATCGGGGTATGCCCACCGAAGTCGGGGATCTTTTCCGGTGGTTGGCCGCCACTGGGCTGCAGCACGGTCCAGATCGGGCCCGGGGCCACCGCGTTGACGCGGATGCCGCGCTCGATCACCTGCTTGGCCAGCGCCTTGGTGAAGGCCACGATGGCCGCCTTGGTGGTGGCGTAGTCCAGCAGCGTCGCCGAGGGCTGGTAGGACTGGATCGAGGCGGTGTTGATGATGGTCGCTCCGGCCGGCATCAGCGGCACTGCTGCCTGGCACAGCCAGAACAAGGCGTAGACGTTGGTCTTGAGGGTGTGATCGAACTGCTCATGGGTGATCTGGCCAATGTCCTTGCGCGCCTCCTGCTTGCCGGCCACGTTGACCAGGATATCCAGGCCGCCGAGCTGTTCGTGGGCCTGGTCCACCAACTGGCTACAGAAGCGCGGGTCCTTGAGATCACCGGGAAGCGCCACGGCCTTGCGGCCTTCGCGCTCGATCAGCTGGACCACTTCACGGGCATCTCGCTCCTCCATGGGCAGGTAGTTGAGTGCAATGTCGGCGCCCTCGCGGGCGAAGGCGATGGCCACGGCGCGTCCGATACCCGAGTCGGCGCCAGTGATCAGCGCGCGACGTCCGGCCAGGCGCCCGAAACCCTTGTAAGTGGTTTCACCGTGGTCGGGCTTGGGCTGCATGTGCGCATCCAGGCCCGGGGCGGCTTGGCCCTGGGCCGGAAAAGGCGGATGGGGGTATTGGGTCAGGGGATTTTGCAGGGTGAATTGATCCTGGGGCTTGCTGGGCATGGGTTGGACTCCTTCTGGTTTGGCTGGGTTGCCTGATCGCGAATCACACTGCGTTCGAGGCAAACGATCTGCGGATGGTTTACTCAACCCATCCCGGGCACCGACAACTGGTGCTCCATCACCTGTTTCACCACGTTGCGCATCGCCTGTCGGTCATTCAGGCCCTGCTCGCGGGCCAGCGCATAGGTGTCACGCTGGTGGTCGGCACTGGTGCCGTCGCGCAGGATGCGCCGGGCGTGCATGAAGGCGCGGTCAGCGTCGGCGGTGTCGGGCGGACATTGCATCTGCAGTTGCGTCAGCCAGCCTTCGGCGCTCACCGCCTGTTGGTCGTGCACGCCGATGAAAGTGCCCCGGCGGCCCTCACGCAGGGCGCGCCAATAGTTTTCGTGGGTGATCCAGCGCATTTCACGGCTGGCGATAGCGTCGTTGCGCTCCACTGCATGCTCGACGAGATGGCGAAACAGCGCGGCGATGGCCAAGGCATCGTCCAGCCGGGGGCACCCATCGCAGATGCGCAGCTCGACTGTCGGAAACCGCCGCGAGGGCCTGATCGCCCACCAGAAGTCACCGTCCTTGGCCAGGCTGCCAGTGCGTTGCAGCAGCGCCCGGTAACGCTCGTAGGCGCGCCAGTCCGGTAGCGGTTCGGGCAGCCCCATGTGCGGCCACTCCCCGCACACCACGCGTCGGTAGCTCATGTAGCTGGTGTCCTGTCCGCCCCAGTACGCAGAGGAGGTGCTGAGTGTCAGCAGCAGGGGTAACCAGTACAGCACCCGGTTGATCACCTGCATGCGATCGACGCCCTGCGGCACGCCGACATGCACGTGCAGGCCGTTCAACAGGCTGCGTCGGGCCACCAGCCGGTAATCGTCGAACAGCTGGCGGTAGTGGGGGGTTTCCCGCGGGAGCTGGCGCAGCCATTGGGCACTGGGGTGGCTCCCCGCGCCGTAGAAGCCGACGCCCTCGCCCGCCAATGCCTGACTCAGGCGCTGGCGCTGCTCGGTGAAAAAATCACGGGCCTGGTGCAGCGTATCGAACACCGGCGAGGCGATCTCCACCTGGCTGCGAAACATCTCCTCGGCGAACCATGGCCCCAGCGCATCGCGGCAACAGCGGGCCACGGCCGAGGGCGGCGCGGCCATGACCCGCCCCGTGGCCAGATCCACCAACAGGTATTCCTCCTCGATGCCGAACGTGCAAGGCCGCGCCATGGGCATCAGCCTCGGCGGGTGACGGTCAGGGCCACCGCGGCAATGCGTTCGACCTGCTCGTATCCTGGCTCGAGCAGCTGTTCGCCGAACACGTCGGGGTCCAATTCCCGGTAGGACCAGCCGAACGCAGGCCCGGCCAGGCGCAGGCGAACGGCTTCGAGCAGCGCGTCGCGCCCCTCGACGATGGCGACACCGGTGTACAGCAGCAACGTGCCGCCGACCGACAGCCGCTCACAGGCCTGCTCGACAATCCGTAGCGACAGTTCGGCGCCCAGCGCGCCCCCCCCGTGGCGGTAGGCGCGCTCGCCGACGTCGAGCATATAGGGTGGGTTGGCGACGATCAGGTCGAACGTCCCGGCGATGCCGTCGAGCAAATCGCTGAGCTCTACCGAGACATTGGCCACCCCGGCCAGCGCGGCATTGACAGCGGTGTGACGCAAGGCCACAGGGTTGATGTCCACCGCAGTGACCTGCGCATGCTGCGCGGCTCGGGCGATCAGCAACGCGCCGACGCCACTGCCGCAACCGATGTCGACGGCGTGCTGCACACGCTGGGGGCTGTGCTGCAGATGATCCTGGATCACCTGGGCGAACCGGTAGCTGTCAGGGCCGAAGAACACCGCGTCGCGGCTGTCGGTCGGCCAGGCGGAGTGCACCAGCAGCAGGTCGTCCAGGTTCGACCAGCGCACCCTGCTGCGCCACAGCGCACCCTGTGGCTCCAGCACGCCAGCGATACGCAGTTGTTCCAGTTCGTCGGCGCTGAGCAGAGACGCTTCGAACGGTCGACTCCAGCCAAACACATCGCGCAGGGTTCGAGCCTGGTGCGCTTCGCTGCGCGCATTGACCCTGGCCTGGGTCGCCGGGGTCACGCAGGTGAAACGATAGCCGTCGGCGCGCAGCCGACGTCCCAGCTGGAGCAATGCCTCGTCGGCACGCCTCTGGTCTTGGTCGAGCAGCATCAGTTCGGCCCTCCGCTCATCAACCCGGTAGCCTGGATGAATGCGCGGGTGGCGCGCAGGCCCTGGGGCGTGGAATGTCGATTGCCGGCCATCGCTTCGATCAGCACAGCCATGTCCGCCGCCTGCGCTTGGCCGGGCGCCTCTTCCTCCAGTTGCAACGCCTGCTCCCACTGCCCCGGCGGCACCCGACGCATCGCAGCACCCTGCCAGGTGCCGGCGATCCAGTCGTGCCAGAGCTGCTTTTCATAGGCATCGAACACACCGAACATGGCCGCCACCGGACCGTCGATCAGCGCCCAGAAGCGGCTTTGCCTGGGATCGCTGTCGCGCTTGATCCAACCCTGGGCTTGCAGTGCATCCAGGAAACCAGGCATCGCGCCGGGTTCGGCGAGCCACTGATTGATGGTGCGCCCTTGCAGGCGGCATCTGTCCGAATGCATGCACTGCCCGTACACACGCTTGCGTTCCAACGAGCCGAGCAACTCGGCCTGCAGGTCGAACGAAGCGATCAGCGACGGTGTGTCGATACCCAGGTCATTGAGCCGATAGCCATGCCTGACACGCTCGTAGAACGCCGGCCCCTGGTCCTGGCCGAGTTCGGTGAAGCACTCCAGGGCGCGCCGCGCATGACCGCTCGCAGCATTGTCGATGGTCACATGCAACTGGAAGTAATGAGCGTCGATGCCCAGCTCGGCCAGCTCATGGGTGGTGATCAGCAGGTGCAGCGGGGGCTGCTCGTACCCCAGGTTGTAACCGATCACTTCCGGCAGGAAGCGCTCGCAGTGCTGCCCCAGGGCCAGTTGCAGCGTGCCCTGCAGGTAACGTTCAGCGGCCAGCGGTGCGCTCTGCAGGCAGCCAAGACGGCTGAGCAGGCGCTGGTAGATCAGCACGTGGTTGCGGCGCAGGTCGCCATCGCCCAGCTCTTCGAGGAAGGTGCGAATCAACCCATGGAACCGTGGGTCGCGCCAGTGCCACAGGGTGCCATGCAGCCATGCACCATCGACCGCCTTGGTCGGGGCGACCTGCTGCAGAAACCACAAGGCCTGCGCCCGGTTCTGGAAGTACCGGCGTGGGGCCCCTTGACGCCGTTGTTCAAGATAGGTCGCGTGTTCACTGGCGACTCGCTGCGAATGGGCAGCGGCCCAGTCCGGCAGGTGCCGAGGATCATCCGGCAAGTCGTCCGCCAAGGTGCGGACATGACTCAGCTGCTCGCTCAGCCAGGCCTCGGTCGTCGGGTCACTGCCCTCGAGCAGTGCCCGATAGCGATGTTCAAGCCCATCGGTCGCCTTGCTGGTTGCCGCCCTACCCTTTGTCAGCTCCACCATGCCCGCTACCTCGCTCATTGATTTTGCGGTTTGGTCTCGGGGGACGGATTGGTCGTAGGTGTATCGGGCTGCTGCATCTGCAGCGAAGGTTTGCTTGGATCGGCGTCCTTGGCCGGGTGGTCGTTATCACGGTCGAAACAGCCACCGAGCAAGGTAAAGCAGGCAGTTAGCAGCGCTGTGGCCAGTAGATTGGTTTTCATGGGGGTTCTCGCTTTTTTATGAGGGCCTACATAAGCGAGTTCGACACACCCAGAAGGATTCGTTTTAATTGCGGCGCAACGGATGAGCGGTGCTACGGATGCCAGCCACCCTTTCGCCGCGCGGGCTCAAAACGCGCCCCGTGCGGCGAGATTGCAATACTGCCCCTTGAAATACAGCAAAGGCGTTGCAGCGGCTGCCTCCTGCAGGTTCACCGCTTTCACTTCACCGATCACGATCAGGTGATCGCCCGCAGGATGCTCGGCGTGAATTTCGCAGTCCAGCCAGTGCAGGCTGTCGCGGATGATCGGGTTTCCCAAGGGTGAAACCTGCCATTGCACGCCGTGCCACTTGTCCGTGCCCCGTCGAGCGAACTGGTTGGAGAGGTCATGCTGCCCACACGCTAGGATATTTACCGCAAAGCGGCCAGCCTGGCGGATCTTGGGGTAGCTGGCCGAATTGGACATGACGCTGAATGACACCAGCGGCGGGCTCATCGACACGCTATAGAACGATTGGCAAGTGAACCCAACCGGCTCGTCATCGAGCCGAGAGGTGATCACCGTGATGCCGGAGGCGTAGTGCCCGAGCGCGTGGCGAAAGCGCGATGGCTCGACAGCCGTACAGGGAAGTGACATGCGTAGATCCTGGATAAGGGGCCGTTCGCAACGGTCAGGGGAGGCCTGAAAGCGCCCGCCTTCGGCCTCCCGAATTCATCATGCGTTCAACAGTTCTCGCCGAACGATGTCTGCACCCGCCGTCAGTGCCCTCAACTTTCCACTGGCAACCTGACGTGGCAAAGGCGCCATGCCGCAGTTGGTGCAGGGGTAGAGTTTGTCGGCGTCCACGAACTGCAGGGCTTTGCGCAGGGTGTCGGCGACTTCCTCAGGCGTTTCGATGGTCGAGGTGGCCACATCGATGGCCCCGACCATTACCTTTTTGCCGCGAATCAGCTCGATCAGGTCCATGGGCACACGCGAGTTGTGGCATTCCAGCGAAACGATATCGATGCTGGATTTCTGCAAATTGGGGAACGCTTCCTGGTATTGCCGCCACTCCGAACCCAAGGTCTTTTTCCAATCGGTGTTGGCCTTGATGCCGTAGCCGTAGCAAATGTGCACCGCGGTTTCACATTTCAGCCCTTCGATGGCCCTCTCCAGGGTGGCCACGCCCCAGTCGTTCACCTCATCGAAGAACACATTGAATGCCGGCTCGTCGAACTGAATGATATCGACGCCTGCAGCTTCCAGCTCCCGGGCTTCCTGGTTGAGAATCCTGGCGAATTCCCATGCCAGTTTTTCGCGGCTTTTGTAGTGGCTGTCATACAGCGTGTCGATCATCGTCATGGGCCCCGGCAGCGCCCACTTGATCGGCTGCTGGGTTTGCTGGCGCAAGAACTTGGCGTCCTCGACAAACACAGGCTTCTGCCGAGCCACGGCACCCACGACCGTCGGCACGCTCGCGTCGTAGCGATCACGAATCCTGACCGTTTCCCGCTTCTCGAAATCCACACCGCTCAGGTGCTCGATAAAGGTCGTGACAAAGTGCTGACGGGTTTGCTCGCCATCGCTGACGATATCGATACCGGCCTGCTGCTGCTCTTGCAGCGACAAACGCAAGGCATCTTGCTTGCCCTCGATCAGCTCCGCATCCTGCAACTTCCAGGGGGACCAAAGGGTTTCAGGCTGGGCCAGCCACGAAGGCTTGGGCAAGCTGCCTGCGGTTGAAGTGGGTAACAGCTTTTTCATGACAGATAAACCTTATGCATTTTGTTCAATCAGAGCGCGCACTGGGACGACCACTGTTCAAGCACCGCCTGGTACGGCTTGATGAAGTGTTCCTCGGCGAACTTGCCCTGCTCGATCGCCAGCCGACTGCGCTCTTCACGGTCGTAGACGATGCGCGTCAGTGAGTAATCCTGATGTTCGAGGCTTGGCCGGTAGGCTTTGCCTGCCGAAGAGTTCGCGTTGTAGATCTCCGGCCGATAGATCTTCTGGAAGGTGTCCATCGTGCTGATGGTGCTGATCAGCTCGAGCGGGCTGTAGTCCTCCAGCAGGTCGCCGGCAAAGTAGAAAGCCAAGGGCGCGACGCTGTCAGGCGGCATGAAGTAGCGGACCGTCAGGCCCATTTTCTTGAAGTATTCATCGGTCAAGGAATAGGCGTCCTGCTGGTACTCGACGCCCAATACCGGATGCTGGTTGTCCGTGCGGCGATAGGTCCTGCTGCTCGACACGCTCAGGCAGATCACCGGTGCCTTGGCGAAATGCGTTTTATAAGCACTGGAGTTCACGAACGCCTTGAACAACTTGCCGTGCAAATCGCCGAAGTGCTCGGGAATGCTGAAGTCGGGCTGGCCCTTGTTATGCCCCAGCAACAGCACGCTGAAATCATAATCGCGCACGTAGGACGAGAAGTTGTTGCCAACAATGCCCTCGATACGCGCGTTGGTTTTCTGGTCGACGATCGTCGTCTTCAGCAACTCGATCAGCGGAAGGCTGTGATCGGCCTGCTGGCCTTCCATCGTCATCTCGACAGAAATGATTTCAAGTTCAAGCCTGTAGCGGTCGCCCTCGGGATTGTCCCAGTGCGCCAAGGCATTGAACCGGTTGTCGATCATGCTCAAGGTGTTGCGCAGGTTTTCCTGGCGATTGCGCCCACGGGCCAGGTTGGCAAAGTTCGTCGTGGTACGCGTGTTTTCCGCGGGGCAATAGTCTTCATCGAAACGCGTGCGTTTGATGGCAAAGGTAAATTCGTTGTTCATCGGTCTCTGACATCCTGTTGGGCGGTGATGGCCTGCATCACCTCACCGGGGCAGCGAACGGCTGCCTACCCTGGGAGAAAATTCGATGGGGGGATTGTCAGGATCATCGCACCTTGAAACAAACTCATTTTTTTCGAGATGATCTGCAATTTTATTCATGATCGTTCTGAGCGCTTGCTAAATGGGGTCTGGACGGCGGCCAGCCTTCCCCGACGCCATGACACGGGTGTTACCGGCATGACCCTTGAGGTTATGCTGCGTACCCCCGCCCTTTGCCACGAGACTGTCATGTCGTCCGCTGCCGTACCGGCGCAAACCCTGCGCGCCGACCGAGATTCGCGCAACGCCGCCCAGGTACTCGGCCTGTGCCTGCCCAGTGACGTACTGCTCTATCTGCTACTGCCCATGTACGCTTCGGACTTCGGCGTGACCCTGGTCGAGGCGGGTGTATTGCTGGCGGCCAATCGCCTGGTACGGATCATCGGCTATGGCTGGGTGGTGCGGTTCTATGCACGCCATGGCGATCGTGCGGCGTGCAGCCTGGCGGCCTTTGCCGCAGCGGTGTGTGCACTGGGTAACGCCACCCTTGGCGGATTCGCCGCACTGCTGGTGCTGCGCCTGGTCTGGGGGCTGTGCTTTGCGACCTTCAACCTCAGTACCCAGACGCTCGCCACTGCCGAAGCACAAGGTGCAGCCCGCCGCGCCGGGCGCTCGCGGGCGACCCTGGCCATCGGCCCCATGCTGGCCTTGCCGCTGGGTGCGCTGATGGCCCAGGCCTACGGCCCGCGCGCTGTGTTCTACGTACTGTGCGTCAGTGCCCTGTGCGGCCTGTGGCGTGCCCGCGCCTTGCCTTGCGGCGGCCATGACATTGCCGCGCGCAGCGGTCGGCGTCTGCGCCTGCCAGACAGCATCGCCACCTGGTCCTTCATCGAGGGGGTGACGCTGGACGGCCTGTTCATCTTCGGCCTCTCGCTGTATGCGCAAGTCCATATGGGCGAGTCGGGGGTACTGGTGGCCGGTGTATTGATGGCGGTGCGCTATCTGAGCGAGATGCTCTTCAGCCCCTTTGGCGGACGCCTGGCAGACCGCTTCGGCGCACTGCGCATGTTGGTGGTGCTGTCGCTGGCCACGTCACTGGCGCTGCTGGTATTCGCCAGCCATTGGCTGTTCATCGGCGCCTTCTTCGTGTTGGTGCTGCGCGCCTTGCAGTTGCCGCTGGTGATGACCCTCGTCGCGCTGCGCAATCCACACGCGCGCATTCAGGCGCTGGCCAGCAATGCCGTGTGGCGCGACATCGGCGCCGGGCTCGGGCCGATGCTGGCCGGTGTGCTGCTACCGCAGGTGCCAGCGATCTGGGCTTACGCCGGGGCGGCGCTGGCGGTCGCCGTGGCGGCACTGAACTGTGCCAGGCCGCCACGGCATTGAACGCTGCGCCCGAGATCAGCGCAGCTGGATCCAGGTGGTCTTCAACTGGGTGTACTTGTCGAACGCATGCAGTGACAGGTCACGCCCAAAGCCCGACTGTTTGTAGCCGCCGAACGGGGCGACCACATCGAGCGCATCGACGGTGTTGACCGAAACACTGCCGACCCTGAGCTGCCTGGCAACCCGATGCACGCGGTTGAGGTCGTCGCTCCAGACCGAGGCTGCCAACCCATAGACGCTGTCGTTGGCCAGGCGGATAGCCTCCTCTTCAGTGTCGAAGGCCGTCACTGCGAGCACCGGGCCGAAGACCTCGTCACGCGAAAGCGACGACTGCGGGTCGACATGGGTGAAAATCGTCGGCTCGATGAAGTTGCTGGAGCCGTTGAAGCTGAGTTGACGCCCACCGGCCACCAGAGAGGCCCCCTCCTCGTGTGCACGGCCGATTGCGGCCATGATCTGCGAAGTCTGCTGCGCATCGACGATGGCGCCGGTGCGGCTGCCCGGATCGAGCGGATCACCGGGTTGCCACTCGCGCGCCTTGGCGATCAGACGCGCGATGAACGCGTCATGGATCGAGCGCTGCACGTAAAGTCGCGAGTTGGCCGAGCAGACCTCACCCTGGTTGAAGAAGATGCCGAATGCGGCTTTCTCTGCGGCCAGGTCCAGGTCCTTGCAGTCATCGAACACCAGGTTCGGGCTTTTCCCACCGCACTCCAACCACACCTGTTTCAGGTTCGACTGCGCCGAGTACTGCATGAAGTACTTGCCCACCTGGGTGGAGCCGGTGAATACCAGGCAATCGACATCGGGGTGCAGGCCCAATGCCTTGCCGGCGATCTCGCCCAGCCCCGGCACGACGTTCAACACCCCGTCGGGAATGCCCGCCTCCAGTGCAAGCTCGGCCAGGCGCAGCGCCGAAAGCGGCGACTGTTCGGCAGGCTTGAGCACGACGCTGTTGCCGGCTGCCAAGGCCGGGGCCAGTTTCCAGGCCGCCATGTCCAGCGGGAAGTTCCACGGCACCACGGCTGCGACCACGCCGATCGGTTCACGGGTGATGGTGACCACGGCCTCGGCCGCAGTGGGCGCAACCTGGTCGTAGAGTTTGTCGAGCGACTCGCCATACCAGGCGAAGACATGCGCGGCGCCCGGCACATCGATGTTGTAGGCGTCGAGCACCGGCTTGCCCATGTTCAGCGACTCGAGCAGCGCCAGTTCCTCGCGGTGAACCAGCATCAGCTCGGCCAGACGCAGCATCACACGCTTGCGCTGGGTCGGCGCCATCCGGGCCCACGGGCCTTGCTCGAACGCCTGCCGAGCACTGGCCACGGCACGGTCTACGTCCTCATCGGAACAGGCGGCGACCCGCGCCAGCAGCTGGTTGGTGGCAGGGTTGATCGCATCGAACGTTGCGCCACCTGTGGCGGCCACGAAGCGGCCGCCGATCATGGCTTGATCGCGAAAAGTCAGGTTGGCGGCTTGATGCCGCCAGTAGGTTGAATCGTGCACGTTGTGCTCCAGGAACCGTGGGTAGGAAAGGTAGCGCAGCCGCTTCAGAGCTTGCCCAGGGCCTGCGCGGTGCGGTCGACCGCTTTGCGGGTCTTCTCCACCAGCTCGTCCAGCTCGCTGTGGTTGGCCACCAGCGCAGGCGCCATGATCATCCGCCCCAAGGTCGAACGAATGATCACCCCCTCTTCGAAGCCGAAAGTCCGACACTGCCAGGCCAGCTCGTTCTCATTGGCGTAGCGCTTGCGGCTGGCCTTGTCTTCGGCGAACTGCAGTGCCGCCACCAGCCCGGCGCCCTGTACCTGGCCAATCAGGGGATGGTTGGCGAACACCTCGCGCAGGATGCGCTGCAGGTAGGGCCCGGTGTCGTCTTTCACCTGGCGGACGATGCCTTCGTCACGCAGGGCCTTGAGGTTGGCAATCGCCACCGCAGCGGCCACCGGGTGCCCGGAATAGGTCAGGCCGTGAGCGAATACCCCGCCGCGCTCGACCAGTGCTTCGGCGATGCGCTTGCTCAGCACCAGCCCGCCCATCGGCACGTAGCCCGAGGTGAGGCCCTTGGCGATCGACAGGGTGTCGGGCTCGAAACCGAAGTATTCGTGGGCGAACCATTCGCCGGTACGACCGAACCCGCCGATCACCTCGTCGGCGCACAGCAGCACGTCGTACTGGCGGCAGATGCGCTGGATTTCCGGCCAGTAGCTTTCTGGCGGGAAGATCATGCCGCCGGCGCCCTGGAACGGCTCGGCGATGAAGCCGGCGACATTCTCGGCCCCAAGCTCAAGGATTTTTTCTTCCAGCTGCAAGGCGCAGCGGCGACCGAACTCGGCCGGACTCAGCTCGCCACCGGCGGCATACCAGTAGGGCTCATCGATGTGCGCCACATCCGGAATCAGCCCGCCCATCTCGTGCATGAACTTCATTCCGCCCAGCGCCGTGGCCGCCAGGGTCGAGCCGTGGTAGCCGTTCCAGCGGCCGATCATGACCTTCTTGTTCGGCTGGCCTAGCACCTGCCAGTAGCGGCGCACGGTACGGATCAGCACCTCGTTGGCCTCGGAGCCGGAGTTGGTGTAGATCGCGTGGCTGTAGTGCCCCGGCAGCAGGCTGAACAGCAGCTCGGACAACTCGATCACCGCCGGATGGGTGGTGTGGAAGAACATGTTGTAGTACGCCAGCTGGTCCATCTGCGCCGCCGCGGCGGCCGTCAGGTCCTTGCGCCCGTAGCCGAGCTGGGTGCACCACAGGCCCGACATACCGTCCAGGTAACGCTTGCCATCGCTGTCCCACAGATGCAGCCGCTCACCGCCGACGATTACCCGTGGGCCTTCGGCGTTGAGCGCCTTCTGGTCGAGGAAGGCATGGATATGGTGTGCAGCATCGGCGGCCTGGTATTCACGGGTCTGGCGTTGGGGTACGAAAGGCGCGTTCATGGGCGGTTTTCCTTGTTGGTATGGAGACGCCACTGAAGCTTGCAGCAGCCAGCAGCGGTGTGAAATCACCCGTTGGGGTGAGGTCTCCAGCCCAGTCAGCGGCTCACCCCAACGGGTGATTTCGAAGACGAATCGGCTATGGGAGCATGCGCCAAGGCCCCCAGATGCGGCCTTACCTTTCGTGCCAGGTCAATAAAGAGAACAACGCCATGAACGCACGCTTCATCACCTCACGTCGCACCCGCTCCCGCCCTCGAGATAGCCACAGCGCCTGAACGAAGGGCCCTCGCCCCGCCTTCAGCCCAATCGCCCTCTCCCTCGACAGTATCGAGCTCGCTCGCATACTGCGGCGTCCTGCACCCGGAGTCAGCCATGCATACAACAACCACAACCGCTGCGCATTCCACGGCACATACGAGCGCTGCCAGTACCCGCTTTCGCAAATCCATGGGCATGACCGCCCTGGTGCTCTTCGGCCTCGCCTACATGGTGCCGCTGGCAGTTTTCTCCGCCTACGGGCTGGTCGCCCAGATCACCAAGGGCCACCTGCCAACCGCCTACCTGCTGACCCTGGGCGCCATGCTCTTCACCGCCTACAGCTACGGCCGCATGGTCCAGGCGCATCCCTACTCGGGCTCGGTCTATACCTACACGCGCAAAGCCTTCGGCGCCCACGCAGGGTTCATGGCGGGGTGGACGCTGCTGCTCGACTACATTTTCCTGCCACTGCTCAGCTACCTGCTGATCGGCATCTACATGTCGGAATACTTCCCGACGGTCCACGCCTGGGTGTGGGTACTGGGCGCCATCGGCGCGGTGACCTTCCTCAACCTGATCGGCATCGAGTCGGTGACGCGGGTCAACGGCATTCTGGTGGTCGCACAGCTGGTATTCATCGTGGTGTTCGTGGCCTTGTCCATCAACAGCCTGTCTACCCAAGTGCAGCCGATATCGCTGACCGCGCCCTTCTATCATGAAGGCTTCAGCGCCTCGGCGATCATGGCCGGCGCTGCCGTGCTGTGCCTGTCGTTCGTGGGCTTCGACGCGGTCTCGACCATGGCCGAGGAAACCAGCGACCCGACCCGGCGCATCCCGCGGGCGATCATGGCGGTGTCGCTGATCGGCGGCCTGCTGTTTCTGGTGGTGTCCTACTTCGCGCAACTGGTGCACCCGGACTGGAGCAGCTTCGCCAACCCGGACTCCGCCCCGGTAGAGGTGATGAACAGCGCAGGCGGGCGCCTGCTGGCCAGCGCCTTTACCGCCACCTATGTGGCAGGCTGCTTCGCCTCGGCAATGGCCTCCCAGGCCAGTGTGTCGCGGGTGCTGTTCGCCATGGGCCGTGACGGCGCCCTGCCCCGTGCCTTCGGCCAACTGGTGACGAAAAAACGCGTCCCGGCCTTCGCAATCCTGGTGGTTGGCCTGGTCTCGCTGAGTGCGCTGTTCATCAGCCTGGACACCGTCGCCAACATGATCAGCTTCGGCGCGCTGTTCGCCTTCTCGGCGGTCAACCTGGCGGTGGTCAAGCACTACCTGGCCGACCAGAAACTGCGCGGTACGGCAAACTGCATGCGTTACGGCCTGATCCCGGGGTTGGGTTTTCTCAGCACGCTGTGGCTGTGGACCAGCCTGTCGAGCATGTCCTTCACCATCGGCCTGTGCTGGATGGCGCTGGGCCTGGTGTTGCTGATCGGCCTTACTCGCGCGTTCCGGGTGAAGCTGCCTGAGTTGCAGATGGCCGATTGACCAGCGTCAGGCTGACCTTGAATGACAACGCCGACGATGACTCGTCGGCGTTTTCGCGTCAGCGCGGCTTGCTCATGTAGCTTTCCAGCGGATCACGCTCCAGCACCCCATGGGCATTGGCCAGCGCATCGATGAACAGGGAAAACAGCTCGGACTGCGTGCCAATGTCGAGCTTGGCGTAGACATGCTTGCGGTGGGACTTGATGGTGTCTTCGGAAACCTTGAGACGCTCGGCCAACGACTTTGTCGAATGCCCGCGCAGGATGAGCTGGGCAATCCGGCACTCGCGCTCGGTCAGCAAGGACGACCCGAAATTGCTCAAGGCTGCATGCACACGCTGCTCCCAGACCTTCTCCTCGCGCCCGCCACGGCCCTGATACCCCTCGAAATGCTTGGTCAGCACCGCCAGCACCCATGGGCTGATGCACTTGAAACGTGACTTTGCCGCCTCGTCGAGCTCGTCGGTGAAGGCCAACGACACCGCCAGGCTCAGGCTCTCGTCCAGCTGCAGGAGGTAGTTGATCTCGTCCTCCAGGTGCGAGTGCCGGTAGAACGCCAGGTAGTACTCGCTGAGCTTGAAGTGATCGGGTGCAACATCGGCCAGCGCATAGCAGCCTGAGTCGGACCTTTCCATGCACTGGTCGTAGAACGGATCGAGCAGGTAGAAACCGGACAGGTATCGCCGTACGTTGCCTTCCGGCCGCCATGGGCCGGGTCCGTCGCATTCCGACCAGGCCGATGGCAAGCCCTCGCGCGGGTAGAGGTAGACCGTGCTGGCCTTGACCGGGCCGACCAAGGCCAGCGCGTCGAACAGCGCCGTGGCGAAACCCTGGGCGCCGATGGCGGCGGTGACTTTCGCCATCGCCTCGAACCACGGGACTGATGAGAGCTGATCGATTTGCACGTCTGTGACCCCTGGAATTCCGCTGATCGGATGGTGCCATGGGCTTGTGCGCCGGGGAATCACCCGTTGGGGTGAGCAGGTCGAGATTGTCGTCCCCGCTGCGCTATGCTGCCAGGCTCACAAGCATCGACAAGGACGTTCCATCATGACCCTGACCCTGCGCCAGGCCCTGCCCGAGGATGTCGAACTGCTGTTCGACATTCGCACCAGCGTGAAGCAGAACCACCTTTCGCGCGAGCAGATGCACGACCTGGGCATTACCGCGACCAGCCTCACCGAAGCCATTGGTGAGGCACCCTGCACCTGGATTGCCGAATACGAGCAGGAGGCGGTCGGCTTTGCCATGGTCGATCTAGGCGAAGGCGAGCTGTTCGCCCTGTTCGTGCGCCCGCAGCATGAAGGCAAGGGCGTAGGCCGATTGCTGCTGGAGCGGGCAGAACACGCGCTGTTCCAGCGTCATGAGCTGATTCACCTGATCACCGATGGTGACCAGGCTATCCGCGCCAATGGCTTCTATCAGCGCTCGGGCTGGATACTCGCCGGGGCTGTCGATGACCGGGATGTGCGCTACGAGAAGCGTCGGCCAGACGCTGGCGCACTGTCAGGACAACAGTGCCTCGGAGGATGACTGGACTGGCGCCTGGTGCCTTAGCGGCTGCTGCCAGGCCAGCTTTGCCTGGACATCGACGGCAGCGTCCATGACCTTCTGCGCCCAGTTCTTATCCTTGGGGCAGACCACGACAACACGAAAACCATGGTCGTCGCCTTCGATGCGCACGCCTTCGGAATCATCGACATGCAGGTCGATATCGAATGCCGGCGGGAATTTCGAGGGAGGGTTTTCAAGACCGTTGACGTTCAGCACGTGCTGGTGCCGATCGCTGTTGACCACGCCATCGACGCGGATGCCGTAGAGCAACAGCCAACGACGGATGTAGGAAGGTGTGCGGCCGGACGAGGTATAGATCCAGACGCTATAGCCCTGGCGGCGCAGATCGCGAATCAGCGCGCGGGTGCCGATGCGCAGCGGCTCGCCCAGCCAACGATGAACGAAGCCCGGCAGCTTGCTGTGCTCTTCGGGGCTGTGGTGCGGCAGGCAAGCCAGCGTGTCGTCGATGTCGAACGAGATACGCACCCGCGGGCGCCTGAAGGCCCGGGTAACGCCCTGCCAGGCCTGGCGGCTGCCGGCGCGCCATTGCTTGAGCATCGGATAGCGCCCCATCAGCGAACCTCCCGGCAGGCAGGCGTTGCTGCTTCGCCCAGGAAGAATTTTTCCGGATCGGGCGACTGCGCTTCCAGGAACGCCGCATACTTTTTCTTGATCTTGGGCAATTCGTACAAGGCCTTTACACCATGCTTGGCAGAGTTGCGTATGACCGAGGACGGGTTGAAATAGCCCTCGGCGTTGTCCAGCGTCAGCACGAACGGCGGTAGCCCTGCGCGCATCAGCAGATAACTGACGATGAGCGACCCCGTGCGGTTGTTGCCTTCAATGAACAGCTGCGGCTTGCTCAGGATGCGAACATACACGCCTGCTGCGCGTTTCCACACCGAATCGCTGCCATACGAGCAATACCAGTTGTACAGGTCCTTGATGCCGCCTTCGACGTTGTTGAAGAAGTGTTCTTCGGTGGCGATCAGGTGCTGGGCGAACTCCACTCGACGTTCAGGATCGCTACCACACAGCACCGTGGCGTTGATCTCCAGCATCAGGTTCAACTGCTGCAGGTCGAACAGGTCGATACCCCGCGCGACATAGTCGTCAATCAGGGCATAGCCTTCAAGCACATTTTGCAGCACCTCATCGGTAAACGGGTCACGCGGTTCGGTAAAGTGCTTGCTGAGCTCGGTGAAACGCCGCTGCACATCCCGCAGTGCACGTTCTACCGCTGACAGGTCAAGACGACGCGTCGCACGCATAAGTAATCTCTGGAAACACTAAAAAAGTAAAAGCGGTCGGACTGTCGCAGCGGCCATCCTGGCCTGCGACATCCAACCGCTTCGGTCGAGTGAACGATCAGCTGAACTTGCCGCTGATGTAGTCACTGGTCAGTTGTTCGCGCGGGTTCTGGAAGATCTGGGTGGTTGGCCCCATCTCGACCAGGTAGCCGGTACGCGAGCCTTGCGAGATGTCCACCGAGAAGAACGCGGTGGTGTCGGCAACACGGATCGCCTGCTGCATGTTGTGGGTCACCAGGGCGATGGTGTAGTCCTTCTTGAGCTCCACCATCAGCTCTTCGACGCGCCGGGTCGCGATCGGGTCGAGTGCCGAGCAGGGTTCGTCGAGCAGCAGCACTTCCGGCTCTGTGGCAATGGCACGGGCGATGCACAGGCGCTGCTGCTGCCCTCCGGACAGCGACAGGCCGCTGACCTTGAGCTTGTCCTTCACCTCATCCCACAGCGCTGCACCTTGCAGGGCATGCTTGACGCGGTCGCCCAGGTCGCCCTTGTAGCGGTTCAGGCGCAGGCCGAACGCGACGTTGTCGAAGATGCTCATCGAGAACGGGTTCGGTTGCTGGAACACCATGCCGATGTAGCGGCGCACGACCACAGGGTCCACACCCTTGCCATAGACATCCTGGCCGAGGAAGTGCACGTGGCCTTCGAAACGAAACCCCTTCACCAGGTCGTTCATGCGGTTGAGGCTACGCAGCACGGTACTCTTGCCGCAGCCGGACGGGCCGATGAAACCGGTGATCTTGTTCTTTTCGATCGGTACATGGCTGTCGCGGACCGCCATGAAGTTGCCGTAGAAAATCTTGTCCAGTTTGCAGTCCATGACCACTGGTGCCTGGTTGACCAACGGAGCGGCTCTTTGCGCAGTCGATACGTTCAAGTTGGATGCTCCCGTTCTCAATACTTAGGCTTGCCGAAAACACGGCTGAGAATATTCACGACCAGCACGATCATCACCAGTACCAGCGAGGCCGCCCAGGCGAGCTCCAGCTGGTTGTCGAAAGGCATGCCGGAGAAGTTGTAGATCAGTACCGCCAGCGAGGCCGTGGGGTTCATCACCGCCAGGCTGCCATCGTGGTAGATCCAGTAGTTGCTGAACAATGCGGTGAACAGCAGCGGCGCGGTTTCGCCAGCGGCGCGGGCCACGGCCAGCATGACGCCCGTAAGGATGGCCGGCATGCCGGTCGGCAGGATGATCTTCCAGATCACCTGGGCGCGGGTACAGCCCATGCCGTAGGCGGCGTCCTTCATGATCTTGGGCACCATCTTCATCGCCTCTTCGGCGGTCAGCACGACGATCGGCAGCATCAGTACTGCCAGCGCCACACCACCCGCCGGTGCGGAGTATGTGCCAGTGGTCATGACCACCAGGGCATAGGCGAACACGCCAGCCAGGATCGACGGCAGGCCGGTCAGCATCTTGGCGGCGAAGCGCGATGCGTTGGCAAGCTTGCTGTCCGGACCGAGCTCAGCGAGGAAGATCGCCGCCAGGATGCCGACCGGCACCGCGATGGCAGCGGCGATACCGACCATGACGAAGGTACCGGCCATGGCGTTGCCGAAACCACCGCCCATCTCGAAGCCGGTGGGCGGCAGCTCGGTGAACACCTCCAGGCTCAGGCGGGCACCGCCGCGGGTGATCAGCATGTAGAGCACGGAAATCAGCGGCACGCTGGCCAGCAGGGCCACGCACCACACCATCGTGGTCAGGGTCAGGCTGCGCAGGGCGCGGCCTTCGAACCGGCGCTGCAGGCTGGGCAATGCAGTTGCAGGGGTCGTGAGGTCGGTCATTATTTATTACCCCGCTGGGCGTAGAGCATGATCAGCGATCCGATGACGTTCACCAGCAGGGTGATGAACATCAGTACCAGCGCCGCGTACATCAGCACCTCGACCTCGTTCGGCCCGGCTTCAGGGAAGTTCAGGGCCAGCAAGGCCGCCAGCGTGTTGGCCGGGGCGAACAGGGAAAGCGTGATGGTGTTGGCGTTGCCCACCAGCATGGCCAGCGCCATGGTCTCGCCAAGGGCACGGCCCAGGCCGAGCACCAGGGAGCCGAAGATGCCAGTGGCGGCAGACGGCACCATCACCTTGAGGATGGCTTCCCAGTGGGTGGTGCCCATGCCGTAGGCTGCCTGCTTGGTCTTCATCGGCACGCTGGTCAGCGCATCCTGGGACACGGCGGCCACGGTGGGCAGAATCATGATGGCGAGCACCAGTGCTGCTGGCAGCAGCCCGGGGCCACTCAAGGAGGAACCGAAGAACGGAATCCAGCCCAGTTCGCTGTTCAACCATGCGGTCAGCGGGCGGATCGCCGGGATCACCACGTAGATGCCCCACAGGCCGTAGACGACGCTGGGGATGGCGGCGAGCAGCTCGACGATGGTGCGGAACACCGCAGCGAGTTTTGCGGGCAGGAAATCCTGGGTGAGGAAAATCGCCATGCTGACACCGAAGAAACCGGCGATCAGCAATGCAATCAGGGCGCTGTAGAGCGTGCCCCAGATCGCCGGCAGAATGCCGTATTTGCCTTGGTTAACGTCCCACACGCTGCCGAAGAGCACATCGAATCCGTGCTTTTCCATACCCGGCAGCGCCTTGCGCCCTACTTCGTAGACCAGCGCAAAGACCAGTGCCAGCACCAGCACCACGCCGATACGTGCAAGTGCACGGAACGTACGGTCGACCAGGAAATCCTTGGTTGACGGCGGCTGGCATGCAGAGTCGGGGTTATCCGGAATGGCAAAAGGTGTGTTCATGGATTATTTCCGGGACAGGGGCAGAGGCGCCCGGCATGCCTGCAAGGCAGGCCGGGCGCAACCTGGCAGTCTTACTGGATGTTCTGAGCCGCTTTGCGCACCTGGTCGACAACCGACTGCGGCAGCGGGATGTAGCCCATCGAGTCGGCGATCTTCTGACCTTCGGTCAGGCTGTACTCGATCATGTCGCGCATGGCCTTGGCCTTGGCAGGGTTACCGTTGTCCTTGCGGAAGATCATCCAGGTGTACGAGGTGATCGGGTAGGACTTGGCACCGTCCGGATCAGGCAGCCAGGCCACCAGGTTTTCCGGCATCTTCACTGCAGCCAGTGCTTCGGCACCGCTTTCGGCGTTCGGTACGACATACTGGCCAGCCTTGTTCTGCAGGGCAGCGAAGTCGACCTTGGCCAGCTTGGCGAAGCCGTATTCGATGTAGCCGATGGCGCCCGGGGTCTGGCGTACGGTGGCGGTCACGCCGTCGTTCTTCGGCGACTTGATGAACTTGTCGGTCGCCGGCCAGTTCACGGTGTTGCCCTCGCCCAGCGCTTCCTTGAAGCCAGGGTTGATGGCCGACAGGTGCTTGGTGAAGACGGCGGTGGTACCGCTGGAGTCTGCACGCACGACCACGGTGATCGGGGTGGCAGGCAGCTTCAGCTCAGGGTTGGCAGCGGCGATCTTCGGATCGTTCCACTGGGTGATCTTGCCCAGGAAGATGTCGGAGTAGACGTCGCGCGGCAGCTTCAGACCCTTGGGGTTGCCTGGCAGGTTGTAGGCCAGGACGATCTCGCCCGCAGTCATCGGCAGCAACTGAACGCCCTCGCCGACCTTGGCAATTTCTTCGTCTTTCATGGCCGAGTCGCTGGCGGCGAAATCGACGGTCTTGTTCAGGAAGTCCTGGACACCGGCACCACTCCCCTTGGACTGGTAATCGACGGTGACACCTTCGGTCTTCTTGCTGAAATCCTTGAACCAGGTCAGGTAGATCGGTGCAGGGAAGCTCGCGCCGGAACCGGTCAGGCGGACGTTTTCTGCGGCGAAGGCCGAAGTGGCGCTAAGCGAAACGGCAACGGCGAGTGCAGCAGACTTCATCAGGCGTATCATGGAAAAGCGCTCCGTGTGATGGCCGGAACACTTTGCAGCAGCTGTATTACAACTTTGTGACCATTGGGTGGCAAACCACCTGCTCAGCCCCCATGAATCGGGCCAACAAGGCAATTTGATGCCATTTCGTAGTAACTAAATGTGACTAGTCTCCATCGGCAGTCACCAGCAACTGAAAATCAAATGACCTTCACCGAACGCCCGATGAACTTCACAGGGCCAGTCGGCCGGCCCGTGGGTGAGCCGCCCGCCTTCTCCAGCGTCAGTTCGAACAGCTGATTGGGTTCAAGAGGCGGCAGGTCGCGCAGCGGAACGCGATACTGCTCGCCAGGCTTGACCAAGCCCAGGGAGACTGGCGCCTGCCATTGCTCACCCTTGGTCCAGAATTGCAGGGTCATCCCTTCGGGCACCTGATCCCGACCCAGCGGGATCAACGCGATGGTCTGCGCATCGCTGGCCTGCACTACCCAGCCGGGCACCTGATCGGTCGGCGCGACCAGCACCACCAGGTAGTGGGTCGTCGCAGGCCGAGTGGTCAGCAGGGCCAGGCTCAGCAACACCGTGGCCGCCAGACCGGCGACGCTCACGCCTTGCCACAGGCCCAGGCGACTCCACCATCGGTTCGTCGGACGCACCGGTCGGGCCTGCTCCGAAATACTGCGGTCGATCCGCCGCCACAGGCGCGTACTGGGCAGTTGCGGTTCAGCCAGCCTGGTCAACTCGAGCAGGCGCGCTTCCCAACGGTCGACAGCCGCCCGCAAGTCCGGCTCGCGGTCCAGTCGCGCAAGCACCGCAGCGCGCTGTTCGGCAGACAGCGTCCCCAACACATACTCCCCCGCCAGCACGTCGAGCAGTTGCGTAGGGTCATCGGTTGAACCCGGCGTCATGTCATGCACTCCCGCAGCGCCTCGAGGCTTCGCTTGATCCACGCCTTGACCGTACCCAGCGGCGCCCCCATCAGGCTGGCGATTTCCGCGTGGCTGCAGCCGTCTACATAGGCATGCAGGACACACCGCTGCGGTGCAGGCTGCAGTTGCTCAAGGCAGCGATAGATCTTCGCGGAGCCTGACCAGATGGCGCCCTCGTCGAATTCCCCAACCAAGGTCGCGATGTCCGCGTCGTCCAACGCCGTCTCCGGTCGGCTGTCGCGCACGGCATTCAAGGCCAGGTGGCGGTTGATGCTGTAGATCCAGCCCCGGGCCGAACCTCGCGTCGCATCGAAGCTGGTCGCCCGCGTCCAGATGCGAATGAACGCGTCGTGGACGATATCCTCGGCCATGGCGTCATCGCGCACGATGCGCCGGACCACCCCGAGCAAACGCGAACCTTCATGGTCGTAGAGCGCCTGCAAGGCGCTGCGGTCACCCCGCGCGCAAGCGGCAAGGCAATCCTGGAAATCGAAAGGCGTAACGGATGAATTCACTCTCGGCACGGTCCTGTGGCGGCGCTGAGACCCGGCCTTGCGGCCGGGGCTTGTAGAGCAGCGTAGATGATCCATTGCCAAGCGTCAGTTCAACCGCCCATCATTTGGCAGACCAGAAGATGTAGTCGGCCTGGTACTTGACGATCTGCTGCGCCCCCTTGTTCTGCGCTGTACAGGCCATTGCCGGCGCCACACCGCCCTGGGTGGCGAGGCGCTGGATGTAGCTGACCCCGTGCATTGCCCCTTTACCCTCGGCCGGATTCGCCTTGACCAGTTGGTAAGGCAGATCGCCTTTGCCTGCAGGGGCCACGGCAAGCTGGGTGCCGGTGACCTTCGAGCCGTCCTTGGCCTGCCAGGTGGCGGGCGGGCCAAAGTAGTCGCCGACAGCCTTGCCACTGCGGTCGCTGAGGGTCGCCTTGGGACCGACGAAGAACCACTCGGTCTCGCCCGGCGCATTGCTCTTGTCCCGGCACTCGTAGGTGATTTCACCGACGCCGACGGTTTCGAGCATGACCGTGTGGCCAGCGGGCACCTTGACGGCATCAGGCACCGCGGCATGGGCAGCCTGTTGCGCGAGCGTGAAGCTCGATACGAGCAGGATCGAGGCAAACGGGATTTTCATGGGATGGACTCCTGGTGGGCACTCGGTTGGACAGTCGATGACTGTTGTCTTCCTGTACCCGCCAGCAGCCGTTGTGGATGCAAGACCAGGCAATCCTGGCGACGAACGGTCGCAGGACGCCTATTCGGTGGACTCCACCACGCCCTGATCCTCGCCCAGAAACCCACCGCTCTGATGCTGCCACAACCGCGCATAGGTGCCGTTTCTGGCCAGCAGTTCAGCGTGGGTGCCCTGCTCGATGATGCGCCCTTCATCCATCACGATGAGCCTGTCCATGGCCGCGATGGTGGACAGCCGGTGAGCGATGGCGATCACCGTCTTGCCCTGCATCATGTCATCGAGGCTTTCCTGGATGGCGACCTCGACCTCCGAGTCCAACGCACTGGTGGCCTCGTCGAGCAGCAGGATCGGGGCATTCTTGAGCATCACCCGCGCGATCGCGATGCGCTGGCGCTGGCCACCGGACAGCTTGATGCCACGCTCGCCGACCAAGGTGTCGTAGCCGGTGTTCCCTTGGCGGTCGCTCAACTGGCTGATGAAGCCATCGGCCTGGGCACTGGCGGCAGCACGACGGATCTGCGCCTCGCTCGCCTCGGGGCGACCGTAGGCGATGTTGTCGCGAATCGAACGGTGCAACAGCGAGGTGTCCTGGGTGACCATGCCGATCGCGCTGCGCAGGCTGTCCTGGGTGACCTGGGCAATGTTCTGCCCATCGATACGGATCTCGCCACTGTCCACGTCATAGAAGCGCAGCAGCAAGTTGATCAGCGTCGACTTGCCCGCACCGGAGCGGCCGACCAGGCCGATCTTCTCGCCGGGGCGAATCTCAAGGCTCAGGCCATCGAGCACCTGGCGCTCGCCGTTATAGTTGAAACGCACATTATCGAAGCTCACCGCCCCGCCGTGGGTCACCAGCTCTCCCGCGTTCGGCACATCCTGAACCTTGGGACCGGTGGTCAGGGTCACCATGCCGTCCTGCACGGTGCCGATGTTCTCGAACAGCGAGGTCATCTGCCACATGATCCAGTGCGACATACCATTGACGCGCAGTGCCATGGCGGTGATCGCCGCCACTGCGCCGGCGCCCACTTCGCCCTGGTGCCACAGCCACAGGGCGTAACCGCCCGCGCCCATGATCAGGCCGACCACCAGCGCCTGGTTGGCGATCTCGAACAGGCTGACCAGGCGCATCTGGCGAAAGCCGGTCTGCTTGAAATCTTCCATCGCCGCACGGGCGAAGTGCGCCTCGCGCCGGGAGTGGGAAAACAGTTTCACCGTGGTGATGTTGGTGTAGGCATCCGAAACCCGCCCTGTCATCGACGAGCGGGCATGGGCCTGTTCCTGGCCGACCTTTCCCAGGCGCGGGACGAAATACACCATGGTCAGGCCGAACAGCACCACCCAGGCAATGAACGGCAGCATGAGCTTGAGCGCGAAGCCGCCAGCCAGGGCAATGATCGCCACGAAGTACACGCCGATACCGGGCAGTATCTCGATCAGGGTGAACAGCACCTCACGCACCGCCAGCGCCGTCTGCATCACCTTGGTGGTGACCCGGCCAGAGAACTCGTCGGAGAAGAACGACAAGCTCTGGCGCAGCATCAGGCGATGGAAATCCCAACGCAGGCGCAGCGGCAGGTTGATCGCCAGCACCTGATGCTGCACCAGCGTGCGCCCCGCCACCAGGGCGATACTGACCAGCAGCACGGCCCCCGCGCCCCACAGCACCCTCGCTTCCTCGGCGGTCACCGCATCGCCCACTTTCCAGGTCGAAAGCAGGTCCACCACCTGGCCGAGGAAGGCGAACAGCCAGGCCTCGTAGATCGACACTGCAGCGCTGAGCAGCGCCAGCGCCACGATATAGCCCCGGGCGCCGCGCGTGCAGGCCCACATGAACCGTGCCAGGCCCATGGGCGGTGGTGGGGCTTCGTCGGGTGGGAAGGGGTCTAGCCAACGCTCGAATATGCGCAGCATGGAAGTCTCCGAATAAGCCAAACAAGGGATTGTGCCAGTTCATGACGCCAGGTGGCGGAAATTGACATCGACAGCGGTGCGCAGCCGGCGACCGGGCGCCAGCGGTCAGATGAAGGAATTTTCATCTTCCACGCCAGCGCGCTGCTACCGGGGTGGGCGGCACGTCACGCTGTTCGCTGGCCGTGACCGACCTTGAGCCGACCGCCGAGCTTGCGTAGCATCCCCGGCCCTTGGGGCCGCAGACGGCCCACTGCGGGCCAGCCCTCGCCTTCACTCGTCATCACTTCAGCGAGCCCCCATGCCACAGCCGATTCCCCTCAAGGACCACGAAAAGGAAAAGCACCTGGTCAACCGCCGGCTGCTGGTCTGCGCCGCGCTGACCCTGGGCCTGGTTGCCGTGCTGATCGGCAGGCTGTACGTCTTGCAGGTGCTGCAGCACGACCAGCAATCGGCAGTCTCGGAGAACAACCGCGTGCACGTGCTGCCCATCGCCCCAGAACGCGGGTTGATCTACGACCGTAACGGCGTGGTGCTGGCCGACAACAAGCCCAGCTTCAACCTCACCATGACCCGCGAGCGCACCAACGGCCAGACCCCCGCCGTGCTCGATGCCCTGGCGAAGATCCTGAACCTCTCCGACGACGACCGCGCCCAGTTCGACAAAGACCTGCGCCGCGGCCGCAAGCCGTTCGAACCGGTCACCCTGATGTTCGGCCTGAGCGAAGAGCAGATCGCGCTGATCGCGGTCAATCAGTTCCGCCTGCCCGGCCTGGACGTCGAACCGCAGTTCATTCGCGAATACCCGCTGGCCGAGCACTTCGCCCATTCGGTCGGCTACGTCGGACGGATCAACGAAAAGGAAGCCAAGACCCTCGACAGCACCGAGTACCGCGGCACCCAGTCGATCGGCAAGACCGGCGTCGAGCGCTTCTACGAAAACGAACTGCACGGCCATGTGGGGTATGAGGAAGTCGAGACCAATGCCCAGGGACGGGTCATGCGCGTGCTGCGCCATCACGATCCGGTGCCGGGCAAGGATATTGTCCTGAGCCTGGACGCCAAACTGCAGCAAGCCGCCGAAAAGGCTCTGGGCGATCGCCGCGGCGCGGTGGTGGCGCTGGATCCAGCCACGGGCGACGTGCTGGCGATGGTCAGCAACCCCAGCTTCGACCCCAACCTGTTCGTCAAGGGCATCAGCTTCAAGCAATACGCCGCGCTGCGCGACTCGATCGACCGTCCGCTGTTCAACCGCGTGCTGCGCGGGCTGTATGCGCCAGGCTCGACGGTCAAGCCGGAAGTGGCCATCGCCGGCCTGGACAGCGGCGTGATCAACCCAGGTACCCGCGTGTTCGACCCCGGCTACTACGAGCTACCCAACTACGACCACAAGTACCGCAACTGGAACCGCAGCGGCGATGGCTGGGTGGACATGTACACCGCCATCATGCGTTCCAACGACACCTACTTCTACGACCTGGCGCACAAGCTGGGCATCGACCGCCTGCACGACTACATGGCCGAGTTCGGCCTGGGCCAGAAGGTCTCGCTGGATATGTTCGAGGAAGCGCCCGGCCTGATGCCGTCTGCACAATGGAAACGCGCCACCCGCCGCCAGGCCTGGTTCCCCGGCGAAACCCTGATCCTCGGCATCGGCCAGGGCTACATGCAGGTCACCCCACTGCAACTGGCGCAGGCCACCAGCCTGCTGGCCAGCAAGGGGGTGTGGCACCGTCCGCACCTGGCCATGACCGTGGGTGGCGAGCACCCGGTCGACCCGAACCCGATGCCCGACATCGTGCTACATGACAAACGCGCCTGGGACCAGGTCAGCCAGGGCATGCAGATGGTCATGCACGATCCGCGTGGCATCGCCCGTGCGGCCGCCGCTGGCGCGCAGTACCGGATTGCCGGCAAGAGCGGCACCGCGCAGGTCGTGGCGATCCGCCAGGGCGAGCGCTACAACCGCGACAAGACCCTGGAGCGGCATCGCGACAACGCCCTGTTCGTGGGTTTCGCCCCCGCCGAGCATCCCTCCATCGTGGTGGCGGTGATGATCGAGAACGGCGAGGCTGGCGGCCGGGTGGCCGGACCTGTGGTGCGCGAGATCATGGATGCCTGGTTGCTGGATGACCAGGGGCACCTGAAGGAGCAGTACGCCGGGAGCGCGGGCAAGGGCGCGGTACCGCACGGCTGACGCCAGGTTGCCCGCCGCCTGTGGACGCGGGTTCACCCATCATCGCAACGGATACAGCGCCTCGTCGAACTGCTCCAGACGCGGGAACACCAGTGGCTGGTCATCCGAAAGCTGTTCCAGACGCTGACGATACTGCACCAGGAACTCACTCCGTGCCTCGTCGCTGATATAGGGCACGTGCCAAGCCACGAACGGCGCCAGCACCTCGAAACCGACATAGGCCAGGGTGCCGCGCAGGATCGGCCGCAGCATGTCCTCCAGCGGCCCGTGGATCGCCCCTTCGCCGAACATGTGCTCACGCCCGCCCAGGGTCACGGTCACCAGCGCCTTCTTGCCCGCCAGGCCACCCTGGTCGTAGAAGCGCTTGCCGCCATAGCACACCCCCGACACCAGCACCCGGTCGATCCAGCCCTTGAGCATGGCCGGGGCGGAGAACCAGAAGATCGGGAAGTTCAGCACCAGCAGATCGGCCCACAGCAGCTTGTCCAACTCCTGCTGGATATCCGCGGCGATGGAGCCGCTCTTGACGCCCAGGCGTTGTTCCAGCGCATAGACCAGATACTCCGGGTTTTCACGGGTGCTGAAATCCTCGGCGCTGGCCACCGGATTCCAGCCCATGGCGTACAGGTCGCTGACCTGCACCTGGTGTCCCTGGGCCTTGAAAGTCTCCACCGCCTGGTCGCGCAGGGCGGCGGTGAAGGAATGCGGTTCAGGGTGGGCGTGGATGATCAGTACGTTCATGGGAGCTGTCCTTCGGCAATTGGCTGGGTAGTGGCAGCGGCGCGACCGGCCAACAGGCGGTCGAGCCAGTCCGGGTCCATCTGCGGTTCGGAAGAGAACAGCAGCCCGGTGTAATCCTGATAGGGCGGGGTGAAGATCGACTCGCGCCGCCCCTGGTCCACCACCCTGCCCCGCTGCATCACCATCACCTCGTCGGCGATGGCGCGCACGGTGGCCACATCGTGGGTAATGAACAGATAGGCCACACCGAGCTGGCGCTGGATGCGGTCGAGCAGCTTGAGCACGCCTTCGGCCACCAGTTGATCGAGGGCCGAGGTCACCTCGTCGCAGATGATCAGTTGCGGCTCGGCAGCCAGGGCGCGGGCGATGCACACCCGCTGCTTCTGCCCGCCGGACAGTTCGCGTGGCTGGCGCTCCATGAACCTGGTCGGGTCCAGCTCGATCATCTCCAGCAGCTCTGCGACCCGCTCGCGCAGCGCCCTGCCCTTGAGCCCCAGGTAGAACGCCAGCGGCCGGCCGATGATGTCGACGATGCGCTGGCGTGGATTGAGCGCGGTGTCGGGGATCTGGTAGATCATCTGGATGCGTCGCAACTGTTCCTTGCTGCGCCGCCGGTAGTCGGCCGGCAAGGCTTCACCGTCGTACAGCACCTGGCCGCTGCTCGGTTGCAGGAGCCCGGTAATCAGCCGCGCAGTGGTGCTCTTGCCGCTGCCGGACTCGCCGATCACCGCCAGCGTCTGGCCGCGCTGCAGCTTGAGCGACACATCGTGCAGCACCGGCTGGGCGCCATAGCTGGCCGAGGCGTTGCGCACCTCGAGCAGGGGTCGGGCCTGCGCCTGGCTGGCCTTGGGTTCAGTGTGAAAGCTGCGCACCGCCCACAGCGAGCGGGTGTAGTCCTGGCTCGGAGCGCCGAGCATGGTGCGGGTGGCAGCCTCCTCGACCAGGCTGCCGTGACGCAGCACCATGATGCGGTCGGCGATCTGCGCCACCAGGGCCAGGTCGTGGCTGATGTACAGCGCCGCGCTGCCGAAGCGCTTGACCGCATCGCGAATGGCGGCAATCACCTCGATCTGGGTGGTCACGTCGAGCGCAGTGGTCGGCTCGTCGAACACGATCAAGTCCGGGTGGCAGGCCATGGCCATGGCGGTCATCACCCGCTGCAGTTGGCCGCCAGACACCTGGTGCGGGTAGCGTCGACCGATGTTCTCCGGGTCCGGCAGGCGCAGCACGCGGTACAGCTCGACCGCCTCGGCCTCGGCAGTGGCGCGGTCGATACCGCCGTTGACCACGGCGGTTTCCACATGCTGGTCGATCAACCGATGCGCCGGGTTGAACGACGCTGCGGCACTCTGCGCCACGTAGGCCACCCGCAGGCCGCGCAGCTTGCGCAGCACCTCGGGAGCCGCGCCGACCAGTTCCTGGCCATCGAAGCACACCGAGCCACGGGCGATGCGGCAGCCGTCGCGCACGTAACCCATCGCGGCCAGGCCAAGGGTCGACTTGCCGGCCCCCGACTCGCCGATCAAGCCCAGCACCTCGCCGCGCTGCAGGGTCAGGTCGATGCCCTTGACCAGCGGGTGCCAGGCGTCGTCGGAGTGACCTTCGATATGCAGGTCGCGGATTTCCAGTAGCGGTTTCATGCTCAGCACTCCTTCAGGCCGCTGGACTTGTGCAGCACCCAGTCGACGACGAAATTCACGCTCACGGTGATCAGCGCTACCGCCAGCGCCGGCAGCAGCGGGCTGATATCGCCGAAGGTGATCAGCACGGCATTGTCGCGCACCATGCTGCCCCAGTCGGCGGTGGGCGGCTGGATGCCCAGGCCGAGGAACGACAGTGCACTGATGAACAGGAAGACAAAGCAGAAGCGCAGGCCGAACTCGGCAATCAACGGCGCTGCGGCATTGGGCAGCACCTCGCGGGTGACCAGCCACCACAGCCCTTCCCCGCGAAGCCGCGCAGCCTCGACGAAGTCCTGCACCACCACGCTCATCGCCACCGCCCGCGACAGGCGGAACACCCGGGTGGCATCGAGCAGCGCGATCACCAGCACCAACGAAGTGGTGGTGGTGCCGACCACGCTGAGGATCAGCAAGGCGAAGATCAGTTGCGGGATGGCCATGAGGATATCCACCACCCGCGACATGCCCTGGTCGATCCAGCCGCCGCGAATCGCCGCCACCAGTCCGCAAAATCCGCCCAGGGCGAAGGCCAGCACGGTGGTCAGGAAAGCGATGCCCAGGGTGTTGCGTGCGCCGTAGACCAGGCGGCTGAACATGTCGCGGCCCAGGTTGTCGGTGCCGAGCAGGAACTGCCCGCCCCAGGGTGCAAAGCCCTCGCCGACCACTTCGGTTTCGCCGAACGGCGCCACCAGCGGCGCGAACAGCGCCACCAGCACATACAGCAGGATCACCAGCAGGCCGAACTTGGCGCTCAGCGGCGCACGGCGCAATTGCGTGTACAGGCTCATGGGCTACCCCTTCGGATGCATCAGGCGCGGGTTGCTGGCGATCGACAGCACATCGGCACTGGTGTTGAGCAGGATGTAGGTGGCGGCGAAGATCAGGCTGCAGGCCTGCACCACCGGGATGTCGCGCTTGGCCACCGAGTCGACCAGCAACTGGCCCAGGCCCGGATACACGAACACCACCTCGACCACCACCACGCCAACCACCAGGTACGCCAGGTTCAGCGCCACCACGTTGACGATCGGCGCCAGGGCGTTGGGCAAGGCATGGCGGAAGATGATCCGCGCCTGGCCGATACCCTTGAGCCGGGCCATCTCGATGTAGGGGCTGGCGAGCAGGTTGATCAGCGAGGCGCGGGTCATGCGCATCATCTGCGCCACCACCACCAGGCTCAGGGTCAGCACCGGCAGCAGCGAGCGCTCCAGCACCTCGCCCAGGGCGGCATCCGGGGAGAGGTTGGAGATGCTTGGCAGCCAGGCAAGCTTCACCGCAAACACCAGGATCAGGATGTAGGCGACGAAGAATTCCGGGAACGACACCGCACTCAGGGCGCTGGTGTTGAGCAGCCGGTCGAACCAGCTGTTGCGGTACAGCGCCGCCAGCATGCCCAGCAGCAGCGCCAGTGGCACCGACACCAGGGCCGCCAGCAGCGCCAGGCTGAAGGTGTTGCCCAGGCGTGCGCCGATCAGCTCGGCGATCGGCCGCTGGTTGGCCAGCGACACGCCGAGATTGCCTTGCAGCAGTTGCCAGCCCCAGTGGAAGAAGCGCGTCAGCGCTGGTTGGTCCAGGCCCAGTTGGCTGCGCAGTGCAGCCACGGTTTCCGGGGTGGCGGCCTGGCCGAGCATGGCCTGGGCCACGTCGCCCGGGAGCATGCCCACCGCCAGGAAGATGATCACCGACACCGCCAGCAGCGACAGCAGGCCCAGGGCCAGGCGCTGGGCGAGCAGTTTGCAGAGACTATTCACCGTACGGTCCTCGCGATGAAAGGGGATTCAGGCCTGCCACCAGCGCTCGATCAGGCGCAGGCCGTCCAGCTCACCGTAAGGTGCGGTGACACCGCCATGCATCACCCGCCGGGAGCGGGCCGCGACGGAGCTTGCGAACAGCGGCACGATGGCGCCGCCATCGTCGCGGCACAGCGCCTGCATTTCGTTGTACATCTCCTGGCGCAGCGGAGCGTTCATCTCGCCACGGGCAGCGTTGAGCAACTGGTTGAAGCGCGGGTTGTCCCAGTGCGTCTCGTTCCACGCCGCGCCCTTGGCGTAGCCGATGCTGAACATGCGGTCGGCGGTCAGGCTCGAGTACCAGAACGAGGTGGTGAACGGCTGCTTCATCCACACGTTGGTGAAGAAGCCGTCGGCCGGCTCACGCACCACGTCGATGTCGATACCGGCCTTGCGCGCCTGCTCCTTGAACAGCACCGAGGCGTCGACCGCGCCGGTGTAGGCAGCGTCGGAGGCCTGCAGGCGCACCTTGAGGCTGTCCATGCCGGCCTGCTTGAGGTAGAAGCGCGCCTTGTCGGCGTCATATACCCGCTGCTCCAGGGCCGTGTTGATGAAGCGGCTGCCAGGCTGGATCGGGTGGTCGTTGCCGATCTGGCCGTATCCGTACAGCACCGAGGTCAGCAGGGCCTGGCGGTCGATGGCGTGCTTGAGCGCCAGGCGCACGTTGTTGTCCTGAAACTGCGCGGTGTCGCAGAGCATGGGGAAGGTGTAGTGCTGGGCGCCTTTGGTTTCCTCGATCACCAGTTGCGGGTTGCGCTTGAGCAGCGCCACGGTCTTGAGGTCGACCTTGTTGATCACATCCACCTGGCCTGTGACCAGGGCATTGACCCGCGCCGCGCCGTCGGCGATCGACAGCAACTCGGCCGTGGCGAAATGCGCCCTGCCCGGCTTCCAGTAATCGGGGCTGCGCACCAGGTCCATGCGCACGCCCGGCTCGAAGTGCTTGAGGCGATAGCCGCCGGTGCCGATGCCGGCCTGCCAGTCGGCGGCGCCGTCCTTGGCGGGCATGATCACTAGGTGGTAGTCGGCGACCACATAGGGGAAGTCGGCGTTGCCCGAGTGCAGCTCGAACACCACGGTGGCGGCGTCCTGGGCACGCACCACGGCAACATCGCCGAGGACGGTCTTGGCCGCCGAGGTGGATTTCTCGCCCAGGTGATGCTGGATGGAGGCGACCACATCGCCGGCATCGAGGCTCTTGCCGTCGTGGAAGGTCACGCCCTGGCGCAGGAAGAAGGTCCAGACCTTGGCATCGGGGCTGGACTCCCAGCGCTCGGCCAGCTCCGGAATGGCGGTGCCGTCGACGCTGATTTCGCTGAGGGTGTTGTAGACCGCCGAGAAGCCGACGAAGGTGAAGGTGTCGGCCCAGGTGCCGGGGTCACGCGAGTCAGTGGTGCTGCCCCCGGCCAGCCCCATGCGCAGGGTACCACCAGCCTTGGGGGTGACCTCCTCGGCCCAGCCCGTCAGGGGCAGGCCCAGGGAGAAGGCGCCGGCGAAGGTCGCCGCTGCCGCGCTGTACTTGAGGAACTCCCGACGTGGCAGGCCGCCGCCGGGCATCGCTTGAGTGATCTTGTTGTTCTTATCGCTCATGGCATTGCCCCTGTTGAACCGCTGAAAGAAGGATCGCAGGCATCGATGACCGAATATTTGTAATTGTCATCGTGACAAATACATTAGACTCATTGGCATGCCCCTGCCAAGATGGATTTTCACAGGGACACCGACTTTGCGATTCACCAGGGATTTTTACCGATGAGCCAATCGACCCGCCTGATCACCGCCTCGTACATCCTCTCGTTCGTGGCCGCCAACGCGCCGCAGAAACTGCGCACCGAGACCATCGCCAAGTGGGTCAAGGTGCACCCCACACGGGTGCGCAGCCTGGCTTCGCAGATGGTCAAGGCCAACATTCTCAAGTCCTGGCGCGGCGCCCAGGGCGGCCTCACCCTCGCCCGCCCGGCCAGCGAGATCACCCTGCGCGAGGTGTACGACGCAGTGCAGGAGAGCTCGCTGATCGCCGAGAAGATCGACAACCCGTTCTCGGGGATGGAGGATCATTGCAAGGTGTTCGAGGTGTTCACCCGGCTGTTCGCGATGCTGGAGGCGAACATGCGCCTGGACCTGGGGGCGATCACGGCGGACCAGTTGTTTGTCGCATTCGATCGGCCGGTTGAGGGGGCTGAACGGCACAGTTGAAGGTCGGGGTCGGCCTTTTCGCGGGCAAGTCGCAGCGGCGAACCGCCGCTCCCAC
>NZ_VZZS01000018.1:0-35179 GCF_009650575.1 Pseudomonas sp. MNR3A
GCCCGACCAGGCACTGCTGCAGGCGTTCCTGCGCGGTGCGGGCATCGAGCACCTGCGCATCGACGCTGGCGATGCCGCAGCGCAGATGGAGGCGGTGGGCCGTAGCTACCGCCTGATGGTCGAGGGCCTGATCGACGTGCTGCGCGCGCGCAGCAGCCTCAAGGGCGAGTTCCGCATGCAGCAGACCACCATCGCGCCGGTGCAGAACAACCCGCTGAAGTTCGCCCCCAACGCCGATGAGGCGCTGTTGCTGCTGCTGCGCCAGGGCAACCAGGCGTTCATGCCCGCCGACCAGGCGGTACGCGACAGTTTCGATGACCTGCGCGCCCACCAATTGGCGGTCATGGCCGGCGTCGAGGCGGCGATCAAGCACGTGCTGACGCGTTTCGAGCCCGCCCGGCTGGAGGCTCGCCTGGCGCCGGCCACAGGCCTGTCGAAGGTATTCGGCGGCTCGCGCCAGGCCCATTGCTGGCAGCAGTTCACCGAGCTGTACGGGCAGATATCAGCTGAAGCCCAGGACGATTTCCAGGACTTGTTCGGCCGCGAGTTCAGCCGTGCCTACGAGGCACACAACGCCCGACTGCAACGCTCTTGAGGCTGATGCCCAAGGCAGGAAGAACACCAATACGTCATGAGGACGAGGATGAGTGCAACAAGACTGATGGCAGCCCTGGCCTTCGTGCTGCTCAGTGCCTGCAGCAAGGATGCGTCGGTGGTGCCGAGCTCCGACGCTGAGCCGGCAGAGCCAGGCGTCACCCTGTACTTCAGCGCCGCCGCCGGGCTCAACCCCGGTGCCGATGGCACGCCGGCACCTGTGCGGGTGCGCATCTACGAGCTGAAGAACGCCGCCGCCTTCGAGCGCGCCGATTACTTTGCCCTGGCCGAACGGGCGCAGGCCACGCTGGGCGCCGACCTGATCGACCAGGACGAAGTACTGCTGCAGCCCGGTCGTCAACTGCAGCTGGATCGCCCACTGAACCCGGCGACGCGCCAGGTCGGCCTGGTGGTCGGCTACCGCGAGATCGACCGTGCGCAGTGGCGCAGCGTGCTGGCCGTCCCGCCTCGCGATTACCAGATCAGCCTCGATGTGCGCGCCGTGCGCAGCGCCGTGGCCACCCCACAACCTGTGCCTGCCCGCTAGGCAAACGGAGAACCCATGTCCTGGAACAATCGTGTGGTCTGGTCGGAAGGCATGTTCATCACGACCCAGCACTTCCAGCAGCACGACCGCTATCTGGAAAACTTCATCGATGCCCGCAGCCGCCCTCTGTCGAGCGCGGCCTGGGGCTTTTCCGAGCTGCTGGTCGACCAGGGCCTGCTGGCCCAGGGCAAGCTGGCAATCCTCAGTGCCCGTGGCCTGTTGCCGGACGGCACGCCCTTCGATATTCCCCGTGATGACCTGCCACCGGCGCCTCTGGAGATTCCCGACGACCTGCGCGACGGGGTGATTCACCTGGGCCTGCCGCTCAAGCGTGCCGGTGCCCGCGACACCGTCGACGAAGGCGAGGCGCTGGACGGCGCGCGCTATGTGGCGCGGGTCAGCGAAGTGCGCGACGACAATGCGCCGTTCGAGAATCGCGCACCCCTGGCCCTGGGAGGCCGTGCGCTGCGCCTGCTGCGTGAGGAAGATGGCCTGGGCGATTTTGCCGCGCTGGGTGTGGTGCGCATCCGGGAAAAGCGTGCCGACCGGGCCCTGGTGCTGGACGACAGCTACATCCCGCCGCTGCTGGATGTGGCGGCCAGCAACCCGCTGTCGAATTTTCGCAGTGAGCTGCTGGGGCTGCTGCACCAGCGTGGCGAGGCACTGGCCGGGCGGGTGGTGGCCTCGGCCAATGGCGGCGCCTCGGAAATTGCCGACTTCATGCTGCTGCAACTGGTCAACCGCGCACAGCCGTTGATCGAGCACCTCGGCCAGCTCAGCCCGCTGCACCCGGAGCGGCTGTACAGCGAACTGGTAGCGCTGGCAGGCGAGTTCGCCACCTTCACCCGCGAGGGGCGTCGCCCCGAGAGCTTCCCGGTGTACCAGCACGATGATCTTGCGGCGACCTTCCAGCCGCTGATGGCATCGCTGCGTGAAGCGCTGTCGATGCTGATCGACAGCAAGGCGGTGGCTATTCCGATCGTCGAGAAAGCCTACGGCGTGCACGTGGCCATGCTCGCCGATCGCAGCCTGCTGGACAGCGCCAGTTTCATCCTCGTGGTGCGCGCCGATGTGCCGGGCGAGACCTTGCGCAGCCGCTTCGGCCAGCAGAGCAAGATCGGTTCGGTGGAGCACATCCGCGACCTGGTCAATCTGCAGTTGCCTGGCATCGGCCTGCTCCCGTTGCCGGTGGCGCCGCGGCAGATTCCGTTCCATGCAGGTTCCACCTATTTCGAACTCGACCGCGGCAGCGAGCACTGGAAGCAGTTGCAACATTCGGGAGGTTTCGCCTTCTACGTCGCTGGCGAGTTCCCTGGCCTGAACCTGGCCTTCTGGGCCATTCGAGGATAAGCCGCGATGCAGCACGACGATCCGCAGGCCAACGACCGCACCCAGTTCATGCCTCGCCCGGGCGGACGAGGCCCGCAGCCGACGGCGGCACCCCAGGCCGCACCACCGCCGCTGAGCGTACCGGCCGAGCCGCTGGCGCCGGGCCAGGGCAAGGGCCTCAATCCGCTGGAGCAGGCGGCCGGTCCGCTGCTGGCAATGCTTACACGACTGCGCAATACCATCGCCCATCCAGCCCCGGCGAGCCTGCGCGCGCAGCTGCTCGCCTACCTGCGCCAGTTCGAGGAGCGCGCCGAGGCTGGCGGTGTACCGCGCAACGAAGTGCTGCTGGCGCGCTATGCCCTGTGCACCGCCCTCGATGAAGCCGTGCTCAGCACCCCCTGGGGCAGCAGCAGCGACTGGGGCAAGCAGAGCCTCTTGATCACCGTGCACAACGAAGCCTGGGGTGGTGAAAAGGTCTTCCAGTTGCTCGAGCATTGCCTGCAGAGCCCGCGCGAGCGTCTGAACCTGCTGGAGTTGCTGTACCTGTGCATCAGCCTCGGTTTCGAGGGCCGCTACCGGGTGATGAACGGGGGGCGTGCGCAGCTCGAGGCGCTGCGTGAGCGTACCGCTGCGACCCTGCGCAGTGCGCGCGGGGAGATCGAGCGCGAATTATCCCCGCACTGGCGCGGCGTCTCGGTCAGCCGCGATCGTCTGACCCAGTTCGTGCCGCCCTGGGTAGGGCTCGCGGTGGCCCTGGCCTTGCTGCTGCTGTTGCTGTTCGGTCTGCGCCTGAAGCTGGCCTCCGATGCAGAACCCGTATTTCGCGGCATCCATGCCCTGGGTGAAATCCCGGTGCAGGCCATGGACCGCCCGGTGGTGCAGCCCAAGCCGGTCGAGCGCCCGCGCCTGGCAGGTTTCCTTGCCGATGACATCAAGGCCGGTCGGGTCTCGGTGGAAGATGCGGTCGACCGTTCGGTGGTGACCATTCGTGGCGACGAGCTGTTCGCGTCTGCCAGCGCCAGTATCAAGGGCGATTTCGAGCCGCTGATGCTGCGTATCGCCGAGGCGGTTTCCAAGGTGAAGGGCAACGTGCGCGTCACTGGCCACAGCGATAACCAGCGCATCGCCACGATCCGCTTCCCCTCCAACTGGGCGCTGTCCCAGGCCCGCGCCGAAGAGGTCAAGGCAATGCTCGCCGCGCGCACCGGGCAGCCGCAGCGCTTCAGCGCGCAAGGCCTGAGCGACACCGAGCCGCTGGCCTCCAACGACACCGCACAGGGCCGGGCGAAGAATCGCCGGGTCGAAATCACCGTACTGGCGGAGGGCGTCGAGTGAAGGCGTTTTTCAGTTTTGTCATTCGCTGGGTGATCCCGGTGCTGGGGCTGATCGCCCTCAGCCTGATCATCTGGTTCATCGGGCCGCTGCTGGACGTGCTGGCGCCGCCGGCGCCGCGCTGGATTCTGATCGTCCTGCTGTTCGCGGTTTGGATTGCCTACCGTACCTGGCGCATCGTCCAGGCGCGTCGCCAAGCCGCCAAAGTGATTGAGAGCCTGGCCGCCGAAACTGCGCCGGATCCTGCGAGCCTGGCCACCGCCGAAGAGCTGGCGACCCTGCGCCAACGTATGGACGAGGCCCTGGTGCTGCTGAAGAAAGCGCGCCTGGGCGGTGACGAGCGCCGCAACCTCTACGAGCTGCCGTGGTACGTGATCATCGGCCCGCCGGGCTCCGGCAAGACCACCGCGTTGGTCAACTCGGGGCTGCATTTCCCGCTGGCGGCACAATTGGGCGAGGGCGCCATCCGTGGTGTCGGTGGCACGCGCAACTGCGACTGGTGGTTCACCGACCAGGCGGTGCTGCTCGATACCGCCGGACGCTACACCACCCAGGACAGCCATGCGCAGGTAGACAAGGCCGCCTGGCTGGGCTTTCTCGACCTGCTCAAGACCCAGCGCTCGCGTCGCCCCATCGACGGGGCGTTCATCGCCATCAGCCTGTCCGATCTGCTGCTGGGCAGCGACGCCGAACGCGCCGCCCATGCGGCGGCGATCCGCACCCGAATCCAGGAGCTGTACAGCCAGCTCGGTGTGCGTTTCCCGATCTACCTGATGCTCACCAAGCTCGACCTGGTGCCGGGCTTCATGGAGTACTTCGACAACCTGAGCAAGGACGAGCGCGCGCAAGTGTGGGGCATGACCTTCGCGCTGGATGACGGGCAGCAGGGCGACGGTCCACTGGCCGGCTTCGACCAGGAGTTCGGCCTGCTCGAGCAGCGCCTCAACCAGCGTCTGGTCGAGCGCCTGCAGCAGGAGCGCGACCCGGCGCGGCGCGACCTGATCTATGGCTTCGTCCAGCAGTTCGCGGCACTGCGCGGCAATCTCAAGACCTTCCTCGACGGCGTGTTCAAACCCAACGCCTTCGAGGCGCGGGCGCTGCTGCGCGGTGTGTACTTCACCAGCGGCACCCAGGAAGGCAGCCCCATCGATCGCCTGATCGGCAGCATGGCGCAGAGCATGGGCCTGGACCGCGCGCACCTGGCGCGCCAGACCGGCACCGGACGCAGCTACTTCATCGAGAAGCTGTTCAGCGCCGTGGCCTTCGCCGAGCGTGGGCTGGTGGGCAGCAACCCCAAGGTCGAGCAGCGCCGCAAGTGGATCACCCGAGGTGCCCTGGCGCTGAGCGTGGCTCTGGTGCTGGTGGTCGGCACACTGTGGACCCTGAGCTACCGCGCCAACCAGCAGTACATCGCCGAAGTCGACAGCCGCCTCAAGCCACTGGGCAAAAGCGTGCAGGAACTGAGCCCGGCGCAGCGCGAGGTGATCGAAGTGCTGCCGCTGCTCAACGCCGTGCGCCGCCTGGCAGACGATCCGCCGGCCTGGGCCGAGGGGCTCGGGCTGTACCAGGGCGACATGCTGGAGACCGAGTCCACCAGCGTCTATCGCAAGCTGTTGATCGCGATCTTCGCCCCGCGGCTGGTCACCCGCATCGAGGAGCAACTGTACGCCGGAGGTCCTTCCGACTATCTGTACGAGGGCCTGAAGGCCTATCTGATGCTGGCCGACGGCGAGCATTACGACGCGGACTTCCTCAAGGCCTGGATCAGTCTCGACTGGGAGCGCCATCTGCCGCGCGATCTGGCTCCCGAGCAGCGCCAGGCACTTGAACAGCACCTGGCGGCGCTGTTCGACAAGCGCCCGCCGAATGCGCGCCTCGACCAACGCCTGATCGACGACACCCGCCGCCAGTTGCAGCAGTTGCCGGTGGCGCAACGTGTGTATGACCGGGTCAAGCGGCAGAAGCTGCCGGCCGGCGTCAGCGATTTTCGCATCAGCGACGCCGCTGGACGTGATGCCGCGCTGGTATTCCAGCGCAAGAGTGGCAAGCCGCTGACCGAGCCGCTGCCGGGGATCTTCACTGTCGAGGGTTATCGCAAGGCGTTTCTCGCCGCCAGCGTCGCCCACAGCGAAACCCTCGCCGAAGAGCGCTGGGTGCTCGGTCGCGAGCTGAGCGAGGCCAGCGATGCCAAGCGCCTGGCGGACGATGTGCGCCAGCTCTACTACCAGGACTACATCCGCCACTGGGACGCGCTGTTGGCCGACCTGGACTTTGTGCCGATTACCAGTGTCGGGCAGGCCGCCGATGTGCTGCGGGTATTGTCCGGCCCTACCTCGCCGATGAAGAAACTGTTGCAGGCGGTGGCCAAGGAAACCGACCTGCAGCAGCCCACCACTCTCGACAAGGCCCAGGCCAAAGTCGAACAGGCCGGTGTCGATCAACTGCGCCAGCGCCTGGGTGGTCTGCTCGGCGACACGCCGATCCCGGGCACTGAGCAAGGTGCGCGTGAGGTGGACCCTGTGACCGCACACTTCGCCGAACTGGCCGAGCTGGTCGAAGGTGGCGAAGGCCAGCCAAGCTCGATCGACGGTCTGCTCGCCGATCTCAACGCCCTGTACGTACAGGTCAGTGCGATGGTCGGCGCCAGTGGCGAAGCCCTGCTGGGCGAGGCCAAGAACCAGGCTCAGGCTGCCTCGCAAAGGGTTTCGCTCGGTGCTGCGCGGCAGCCGAAAGTGGTGCAGAACCTGGTCGGCTCGGTGGTCGGCTCGACCAACGCCATCGTCATGGGTGGCGTACGCAACCAGCTCAATGCCGCCTGGACCAGCGAGGTGGTCAACGTCTACCGACAGTCCCTCAGCGGTCGCTACCCGCTGACGGCCGGCAGCCCGCGTGATGCGACCCTGGAAGACTTCGGCCAGTTCTTCGGTGTTGGCGGGGTGATGGACAACTACTTCCGCAAATACCTGCAGCCTTACGTCAACACCTCCACGTCGCCGTGGAGCTGGCAGCCAGGGGCGGCGCAGAAGCTGGGGATCAATGCCGGTGTGCTCAACACCTTCCAGCGCGCCGCGACTATTCGCGATGCCTTCTTCCGTAACAGCAGCGGCCTGACGCCAGGCGTGCGTTTCGAACTCAAGCCGGTGGCGATGGATGCGTCGATCACCCAGTTCATGCTCGACCTCGATGGCCAACAGGTCAGCTATGACCACGGCCCGAGCCGTCCGGTGTCGTTGCAGTGGCCGAACCCGAACAGCATCGGCGTGGTGCGCCTGTCGATCTCGCCCCCTTCGGCCAGTGGCCGCTCGGGGCTCACGCTGGAAGGCCCGTGGGCGTGGTTCCGCCTGCTCGACCAGTCCGACCTGATCGCCGGCGCCTCGCCCGAGCGCTTCAGCCTGCGCCTGCGGGTCGACGGTGCCAGCGTGTCCTATGAGCTGCGTGCCAGCAGCGCCTTCAACCCGTTCCGCAGCCGAGTGGTCAGCGGTTTCAGCCTGCCGGAGCGCCTGTGAACGACGTCGGTTTCTACGGAAAGATGGCCTGCCGCGGTGACTTCGTCAGCCGCGACCTGCCACAGAGTTTCATCCAGCCCTGGGACCAGTGGCTGGCCGCAGGTATCCAGGCCAGCCAGCGACAACTGGGCGAGCAGTGGCTGCAGGCCTACCTGGTCAGCCCGCTGTGGCGCTTCGCCCTGGCCGCGGGTGTATGCGGGCCGCAGGCGATGATCGGGGTGGTGATGCCGAGCATCGATCGGGTCGGGCGGTATTTTCCGCTGACCGTGGCGCAGGCGCTGGAGCCGCAGGTTTCGGTGGCGGTTGCGGTGGTGGGGGCGGATGAGTGGTTCGAGCAGGTCGAAGCGGCTTTGCTCGGCACGCTGGAGGAAGGTGCGCAGCTCGAGGCATTCGAGGATGCGGTGCGGCCCTATCGCGGCACCACCCCGCTGCCACAGGGGATAGCGAGCGCGCCTGCGGTGGGTGGGTTGCAACGTCTGGCCGCGACCACGCCTGAAGGGCGGGAGCGAGCACTGGCCGAGTGCGCCTGCGAAGGCATGAGCCTGTGGTGGGGCAGGGGCTCGGAGCGGATCGCGCCGGGCCTGATGCGCTATCCGGGCTTGCCGCGCAGCGAGGATTTCGCTGGGTTTCTTCTGGGTAGCGAGGCCGCACGCGCATGACCGACCTGCAGTACACCGCGGCCAGCTACAGCCATGTTGGCATGGTACGCAAGATCAACGAGGACGCTTGCCTGGACCTGACCTGGGCGGGCCTGTGGGCAGTGGCCGACGGCATGGGTGGCCATGCGGCGGGCGACTATGTCAGCAGCCTGGCAGTGGACAGCCTGCGCCGCCTGCCGAAGCTCGACTCGCTGGCGGAGTTCGCCGACGAAGTGCGTGACGGCCTGGCGTGGGTCAACCTCACGGTCCGCGAGGAAACCGCGCGCCGTGGCGTGGCGATGATGGGCAGTACCGTGGTGGTGCTGGCCGCACGCGGCGACCAGGCCATCGGCCTGTGGGCCGGTGACAGCCGTCTGTACCGCCTGCGCGGCGGGCGCATCGAGCGCCTGTCCCACGATCACAGCTACGTCCAGGAACTGCAGGACAGCGGCCTGCTCAGCGAAGCCGAGGCGCGAGTGCATCCGCGCGGCAACATCGTGACCCGTGCCATCGGCGTCGAGGACCACCTGGAACTGCAGGCCGTGCCCTTGCAGGTGCGCCCTGGCGACACCTACCTGCTGTGCAGCGATGGCCTGACCAAGACCGCCGAAGACCTCGAGATCGGCGAGGTGCTCAACCATGCCGACCCCTATCAAATAGTACGCAGCCTGGTCCACCTGGGCCTGACCCGAGGCGCGCCCGACAACATCACCGCCGTGGTGGTGAAGGCCAATTGAAGAACATCATGGACATGCAGATCCCCGGATTCGACATCGACGGCGAGATTGGCCAAGGCGCCATGGCCAGCGTCTACCTGGCCACCCAGCGCTCGCTGCAACGCAAGGTCGCGCTCAAGGTGATGGCCGCGAGCCTGGCGGCCGATCCGACCTTCTGCGAGCGCTTCCTGCGCGAAGGCCGCACCCTTGCGCGCCTGGCCCATCCGCACATCGCCACCATCCACGATATCGGCAATGTCGGCGAGCTGTACTACATGGCCATGGAGTACCTGCCCAGCGGCACGCTCAAGGAGCGCATCGCCGCCGGGCTGACGCCGGAGCAAGGGTTGGTCTATGTGCGCCAGATGGCCCAGGCGCTGGGTTATGCCCATGCCCAGGGCCTGGTGCACCGCGACGTGAAACCGGCCAACATCCTGTTCCGTGCCGATGGCAACGCCGTGCTGTCGGACTTCGGCATTGCCAAGTCCCTGGACGATCACACCCAGTTCACCCAGGCCGGTTTCGCGGTGGGGACGCCCAGCTACATGAGCCCGGAGCAGGCGCGCGGGCTTGAGATCGACGGGCGCGCCGACCTGTATGCGCTGGGGGTGGTGCTCTACGAAATCCTCGTGGGCAAGCTGCCCTACAGCGGCACCGATGCACTGTCCACGGCGCTGGCGCACCTGACCGAGCCGCTGCCGGAGTTGCCCATCGAGCATGGGCGCTACCAGGAAATCCTGCGCGGCTTGCTGGCCAAGGACCCCAACGAACGCTTCGCCGATGCCGCTGCCTTGTTGGCGGCACTGGATCGCCTGCCGGCCGACGACAACCAGAGCACGGTGATCCGGCCACTGATCGTGCCCCCGGCAACCCCCGAGCTCGCAGGGTTGACGCCAGTGTCCATCGAGATTCCCCAGGCACATGCGCAACCCGAGCCAGTCCAGCGTGCGCCAGAGCAAGGCCGCCCGGCGCCTGTCGTTGCGCCGAAGAAAAAACCCGCGGTGGCGCTGCTGGCGGTGGCCATCGCAGCGGCACTGGGCCTGGCGGCGGGTGGCTACTGGTTGTTCGCCGGTCACGACGAACCCGCCGTCGCCACACCTGTGGTACAGACACCGGCCCCACCCAGCGCGCCACCTCCTGTCGCCAGCACCTCGCAGGACGATCAGCGCCCGCTGCTCATGGCGGGCAAGAAGACCCTGTTCCAGCGCGTGCTGACCAAGCCCGGCGCACGCCTGGCCGACACCCCCGGTGGCGCTGCCGGTGACAGCCTGCCGGCCTTCTCGGTGCTCTACGTTTATCAGCGCAAGGATATCGACGGCAAAGCCTGGGTTCAGGTCGGGGCTGCCAGCGATGGTGCGCGTGAAGGCTGGCTGCCTGCAGAGCAGACCAGCGACTGGAAGCAGAGCCTGGTGCTCAAGTTCACCGAACGCTCTGGCCGTGCGCCGGTGATGTTCATGCGTCAGCCCGACGATGTGCAGCAGTTGCTCGACGACAGTTCCCAGGCCCGCGCGCAATTGCTCAAGGCGCAGAACGCCCCGGCCGAAGTGCCACGTGTGCTGGCGCTGGAGCCTGCGGCCAACGCGGTGCCGCAGGACCAGTTCTACCTGATGCCGATCTTCGATTACCGCGAGAGCTTCGACGCCGACGGCCAGCCGGTGCAACTGCTCAACATCGCATCGATCGATCCCGGCAGCAGTGCGGCCGGCAGCACGCCTCAGGCCGCAGGTGTTGCCGGCGCCGGCGACAACAGCTTCCGCACCGGTATCGTGCTGGTGGTGGACACCTCGGTGTCGATGCAACCCTACATCGACCGGGTGCGCCAGGTGGTCAGCGAGTTGCAGCAGCAACTGGCGGCACGTGGTGAGCTGGACAGCGTCAGCTTTGGCCTGGTGGGCTTTCGCAACAGCGTCAAGCGCACGCCGGGCCTGGACTACCTGAGCAAGACCCTGGTCACCCTCGATGAAGGCCGCGACCCTGCGCGCTTTCTCAAGGCCGCGTCGCAGGTCAAGGCCACCACCGTGTCCAGCCATTCGTTCAACGAGGATGCCTTCGCCGGGGTCATGCAGGCGGTCGAGGGCATGGACTGGTCCGGCTACGGCGGGCGCATCGTGTTGCTGGTCAGTGATGCTGGCGCCTTGCGCAAGAGCGATCCCGAGAGCAGTACGCGGATGAACGAAGCCGAGGTGCGTCAGGCGGCGTTGAGCAAGCAGATCAAGATCTACGCCCTGCACCTGCGCACCCCCGCCGGGGTGAAGAATCACGGCTCGGCCGAGCAGCAGTACCGCGTGCTCACCGCCGATAGCAACCCGCGTATCGGCGACCTCTACGTGGGGGTGCCGGGCGGCGATGTGAACGCCTTTGGCGCGCGCGTGCAGGAGATCGGTTCGACCTTCGCCGAGCTGGTTCATCAGGTGCGCAACCAACAGCCGCAGGCCGTGCCGCTGCTCGCTAGCGGTTCCGGCCTCGCCGCCAAGACCCAGGCCGTGGGCTACGCCATGCACATGGACTTCCTCGGCCGCCGCAGCGCCAGCCAGGCGCCGCAACTGGTGAGTGCCTGGACCGCCGACCGTGACCTGACCAACCCGGCGCTGCCGACCTTGCAGGTGTGCGTGATGCTGACCAAGCTGCAGCTCAACGACCTGCAGCAGTCGCTAAAACTGATCGTCGATGCGGCGCGCAAGACGCGCAGCTCGCCGGGTGACTTCTTCAATGAAATCGCCAGCGCCAGTGCCTACATGAGTCGCGACCCCGGGGCGCTGAGCAAGGGCGCCAACCTTGCCCAGGGCGGCGTGCTCGGTGAGTATCTCGAAGGCCTGCCGTATCGCAGCAAGTCGCTGAGCATGACCCAGGACCTGTGGTTGTCGCTGTCGGTCGCCGAGCAGGAGGACTTCATCGACGAGCTCGACTCGAAGATTCGCCTCTACGAAACCTTCCACAACGACATGGCCAACTGGGTGCGCTTCGGCAACGCCGAGCCGGGCGACGCCCTGTACCGTGTCCCGCTGTCGACGCTGCCTTGATGATCAGCCTGCAGGGGGTGCACAAGACGCGCGGGCGCTACCGCCTGGAGATCGGCGATCTGCGTCTGGGCGCCGGTGAGCGGGTGGCGTTGGTCGGCCCCAGCGGCTGCGGCAAGAGCACGCTGCTCGACCTGCTGGCACTGGTGCTGGCGCCGGATGCGGCGGACGCCTTCACCCTGGAACTTGAGGGTAGCGTGCAGGATGTCGCCGGGCTGTGGCGTGGTCGTCGTCTCGACCGGCTGGCCGCCTTGCGCAGCCGGCACCTGGGCTATGTGCTGCAAGCGGGCGGGCTGCTGGGCTTTCTCGACGTACGCGGCAATATCCGCCTGCCGCGTCAGTTACTGGGGCTGGCCGACGACGGTGGCGTCGAGCGCCTGGCAGCCGCGCTGGATGTGAGCGACCAGTTGGACAAGCGTCCGGCGGCGCTTTCGCTAGGGCAGCGCCAGCGGGTCAGTTGTGCCCGTGCCCTGGCCCATGCGCCGTCGCTGTTGCTGGCGGACGAGCCGACTGCAGCGCTCGATCCGGTCAATGCCGAGCGGGTGATGCAGCTGCTGCTGCGCCAGGCCGAGGCGCATCGGGTGACCTGCATCATCGCCACCCACGACGAGACCCTGGCCCGCGACGCCGGGCTGCGGGTGCTGCGCATGCACTGTCGACGCGATGCCGAAGGCGGTGTCATCGCGACCTTGGGGCAGGCTGCCTGATGCGCCCGTTGCTGATCGCCGGGTTGGCCTGGCAGGACTACCGCACCGACGCGCGGCTGTCGGCATGCGCGGTGCTGGCGCTGGTGGCGGTGATTGCGCCACTGCTGGTGCTGTTCGGCCTGAAGTTCGGCCTGATCGGCAGCCTGACCGAGCGTCTGCAGCGCGACCCGAGTGTGCGTGAGGTCATTCCCTTGGGCGGGGGACGTTTCACTGCCGATTTCATCGCCGGGCTCGCGGCGCGTCCGGATGTCGCCTTCGCCATCCCGCGCACCCGCCAGATCGCCGCCACCGCCGAGCTGTTGCTACCTGCACAAGGGCGTGGGGTGACGGTCGAGATGCTGCCGACCGCGCCCGGTGATCCGTTGCTCGACGGCGCCGTGGCCCCCGATGCAGCCGACCTGCGCGACGTGGTGCTGAGTTTCACCGCGGCGGAAAAGCTCGGTGCCCGTCCTGGCGATCACTTGCAGGCCAGTTTCAATCGCCAGCGTGCGGGCGAGGTGCAGTGGCGCCAGACCTCGTTGCACGTGCGTGCCGTGCTGCCGCTGGCAGCGTTCGAGCGCGATGCATTGTTCGCACCGCTGGCCTTGCTGGAGGCCGCCGAGGACTACCGCGACGGGCGTGCGGTACCGGCGCTGGACTGGGCGGGCGAGCTGCAGGCCGGTAACGCGACGCGGGTCTACCCGGCGTTTCGCCTGTATGCCCGCACGCTCGAGGACGTCGAGCCGCTGCGCCAGTTCTTCGCCGAGCGCCAGTTGCTGGTGTCGACCCAGGCGGCGCAGATCGCCCAGGTGCAGTCGCTCGGGCGCAATCTCGACCTGGTGTTCTGGATCATCGCCGCGTTGGCCGTGGCCGGGGCGGTTGCGGCGGTTGCCGCAGGTGCGGTGGCGGCGGTCGAGCGCAAGCAGCGTGAGCTGGCGGTATTGCGCCTGCTGGGCTTCGGCACCGCCGCGCTGCTGTTGTTCGTGGTGTTGCAGGCGCTGTACAGCGGCCTGCTCGCCGCCGGGCTGGCGGCCCTGTTGTATGCCCTGGCCGAGCACGGCCTGAACCGACTGTTCATGCAGGTGCCCGGCGAATACGCCGCTCACCTGCTACCCATGCACTATCTCGTCGCGCTGCTCGCCGTGCTGGCGGCCAGCACCGCTGCCGCCGCCCTGGGTGGCTGGCGGGTGGCGCGGATCGACGCCTCGCAAGGAATTCGTGATGTCTGAACTTCGCCTCAAGGTAGCGGCCTTGATCGTCACCACACTGGGCCTTGTGGCCTGCTCCCCCGCCGATGGCGAGGACAAGCCCCAGGCCTCCGCGGTCAACACCGCCACGCCCGACCCCGCCGCCACCAGCAAGCTGGACAACCCCAAGCCCCTGGCCGACGACGTCAGCTTGCCGCTGCCCTGTGGCGGCGAGATTGTCTTCCGGCATGTCTACGTGCTGGCGCAAGGCAGCCTCGATGACCGCGAGGTCAACTTGGGTTACCCCTTCAGCGAAGGCGAGGCGGGTTACAAGCAGTCGTTCATTTCCGGATATCGCCGCGACTTCATCAATGGCCAGTTCAGCCTGCAGGACCTGTCCCCCGCCTGGCAGAAGCAGGTCGGCGCCAGCCTGCCCAAGGTCGAGGCGGGCAGCCCGCTCAAGCCGATGATGTATTTCATCGGCAAGTACGAGGTGACAGCGCGCCAGTATGCCCAGGTCATGGCCCAGGCTCAGTCGCTGGCCAGCGGAGAGGCCGAGCCTGCCTGCGAACCGGTCACCGAGGCCGCCGGTCGCCTGCCCAAGGTCAAGCTGTCGCGCTTCGAGGCCGAGCGCTTCGCTGCGGTGTACAGCGCCTGGTTGATGAAGCACCACCGCGAGTTGCTGCCGGTCAGTGGCCGGGGCAGCAAGGCCGAAGATGGCGGGACCGGTTTCGTGCGCTTGCCCACCGAAGTGGAATGGGAGTTCGCCGCCCGCGGCGGTTCGGCGGTCAGCCGCCAGGAGCTCGATGGGCGTTTGTTCCCGCGCAAGGTCGAAGGCAGCGACAGTGACGGGCCGTTGGCCGACTGGGCGGTGTTCAACCAGGTTGCGGGTGGCACCGGACAGGCTGCGCGACTGATGCCGATCGGGACCAAGCAACCCAACCCGCTCGGGTTGTTCGATGTGATCGGCAATGCCGCCGAAATGGTCCAGGAGTCGTTCCAGCTGGTGCACGCTGGTCGCCGTCAGGGCGCCTACGGCGGCTTCGTGGTCAAGGGTGGCAACTACCTGGAAGGCGAGACCACGCTGTTCACCGGCATGCGCCGCGAGTATCCGCTGTTCGGTGCCGACGGCACTGAGCAGCGTAACGAGACCACCGGTTTCCGCGTCGCCATCGGTGCCTTGTCGGCGCCGCGTTCGCGCTACCAGGAGCTGTTCGAGCAGTGGCAGAAAGAGGGGCGCCTGGCTGGCCTCACCGACGACATCAATGCCGCCGATGACCCGACCACGCGCCTGGACGGCATCATCGCTGGCGCCAGCGACCCGCGCCTGCAGGCCGAGCTGGGTCTGGTCAACGAAGAGCTCAAGCGCAATGTTTCGCTGATCGCCCGCCAGCGTGAGGAAGCGGCCGGCAACCTGATCCAGTCGGCGGCCCTCGTGGCCGAGACCATCAACAACTACAACATCCGCCTGACCAACCTGCAGAACACCCAGGCCAAGGCCCAGGCCTCGGGCGACCAGGCCAGCGCCAGCATGTATGGCGCCGCCATCGCCAACGGACGCAGCGCACTGGACGGCGCGCTGGCGATCTACATCGACAACCTGGCCAGCGGCACGCGCTACACCGACGCGGTGATCCAGGCGCAGTTCCAGCGGGTCAAGCAAGAGCTCGAGCGCAAGCCGGTGCTGGGCAAGAGCCTGGAGACCCGCGCCACCCTGTTCGTCCGCCACGTCGGGGAGTACCGCCAGAACCGGCGGGCCGACCCGGCGACGATCCTCAAGGAGCTGCTGGCATCGGCTGCTCCGCGACCTTGAAGAAACCCTGAAAAAAGACCCCGGCCCGCATGAAGCAGGCCGGATCAGCACAACCCGAGAGAGAACCCGACCATGCGCTTGAATCGCACCTCCCTGATCACCGCTTCCAAGGCCCGTGCCGCTCTGCTGCTGGCTGCCGGTTTCAGCAGCGTTCTGCTGACCGGCTGCGCCGGCTCGCCGGTTTCCAAGATCGGTGCAACGACCAAGGTGGAGTACTACCCCAACTGCTACGAGCCGGTACAGCACCTGCGCTCCACTGACGGCGACATGACCCGCTCGGTCGCCACCGGCGCACTGCTCGGCGCGGTAGGCGGTGCCCTGACCGGCGCCCTGGTGGACGGTGACAACCGTGGTCGCAACGCTGCCATCGGCGCCGCCGGTGGTGCCCTGGTCGGTGGTGCGGCGGGCTACTACACCGAGCGCCAGAAGCAGATCAGCGACGACAAGCAGCGCATCGCTTCCTACGCTGCCGACATCGACAAGAGTGCCGCCGACCTGGACCGCACCACCCAGTACGCCAAGGCGTCCCAGGCCTGCTACCAGCGCGAATTCGCCAGCCTGATCCAGAACCGCAAGGCCAACCGCATCAACGATACCGAAGGCCGCAAGCGCCTGGCCGAGATCGTTGCCGGCCTGAACGAGTCGAACCAGCTGCTCGGCACCGTCAACGGTCGTCTGGGTGAAAACCTGAACAACTACACCCAGGCCTACGAGCAGGACCTCAAGCAGGTGGGCGTGCAGCGTTCGGAAGTGGCGGCCGTGGTCCAGCCACCGAAGGCGACCAGCAAGTCTGGCACCAAGAAGGGCCAGGCTGCGGGCAAGACCAACACCAAAGTGCCGACCGAAGCAGTCGCTACCGAGAAGACCCTGCAGAACGCCACCGGCAAGAAAGCCGAGGCCCAGCAAGTCGCCAAGGCGGGCGTGGACCAGGTCAACAGCATGTGCCGCAACCCGGACATGGGTGACTGGGCACCGGTGCCTTGCCCGAACGTTTGATGGGATTGCAGGGGTGCATCGCGCCCCTTTCGCGACGCAAGGCCGCTTCGGTAGGGAGCGGCTTTGTGCTGTGGACAGGCCAGCCTGTAGCTGAGTAAGGACACGTATTCATGAAAGACCTTCTGGTCAACGAATTGGCCAACACCTCGCAATTTCTGGCGCAGCAGCGCCTGCAGGGGCGCATCGACCAGCAGAAGCTGTTCAAGGCGATCGATGCCGACCCTGGCATCGTCGGTGCGGGTGTCGTGTATATCGATGCCGACTACAACGTGATCGTGCTGCGCGAGTTTCAGCCCATCTGCAGTATCAAGCCCAAGCGCATCATCCTGCGCGAGGCGCCTCGCTACATTGCGCCCCAGCAATTCATGAACCAGTTGCAGACCAACCCGCGTGAGTCGCGCGTGGTCAAGGAGGCGGTAGGCACCACGCTCTCCTGCGCTGGTGCGATCCTGGGTTGGGTCGTCATGTTCAGCGGCACTATCGCCGTCCCCTTCTCCGGCGGTGTGAGCCTCGCGCTTACCGCTGCCGGATATGCAGCAGCAACCGCCAGTACCGCACAGTGCTTTATCGGTGTTGTCAGAACGGTCAACGAGGTCAACGACCCGTCAGCCAATGATGCGATGGATCAGGAGGCCTGGTACAGGGCAGCGACACCGTTGCTCGACGGTATATCGCTGCTTGGCGTCGGCAGCTCGGCCCTCACGACTGTACGCTTCCTGCAGGTGCGCAAGGCTGCCACGGGCGCCAACTGGCTCGACCTGACCCGTTCATTGAGCCGGCAGCAGCGTAGCGCTCTCACCCGCGAGTTGCTGTCGATCAAGCATCCTTCGCTCACCGCGAAGCAACTCAAGCTGCAACAGAGCACGGGTGAGCTGATCAAGCGTCACACGTCTACCCAGATCAAGCACGCCACTCAAACACTGATCAAGGATTCGCTTGGCGCTTCCATCGGTTTCGTCGGCAGCGGGACGGTGCAGGACAAGACCAAGAGCATCGCTCTGGGGCTCTATGAGGAGTTCGAGTAATGAGTCGGCACCCTGACCTTCAGAAGTTTCTCGATCGCTACTTCATGGTGTTCCTGGCGGGGTATTTTCTCTCGCTGTACGCCATGGCCGGGACGTTCTCTTTGGTATGGAGTACCTATTGCCGTGACTGCAGCCGGGAGATCAACTATCCGCTCAGCCTTGGTGTGCTGGTGATAACGCTGGTCACGGCGCATGCCGCCGTAGTGCGAGGTCGTGACTGGGGGGTATGGGTGGTCGCCGCCCTTTGTATCGGCTCCGTGATTTTCCTGTTGCCGACCTACGGTTTCAGGCCGCACATGGGGATCTTCCTGAGCATCATAGTCGTCGCGCTGCTGGCATTGCTGGTACTCAACAGCAAGCGCTATCGGGAAATGCGCGTACTGCTGGCAGGGTATCGAGAGAAGAGAAGGCTGGAGCGGCTGAATCGTAATCCCAAGGGGCGTTCGGCCAAGTGAGGGATGCCGAACCCGGCGCTGAAGCGCCGGGCCCGTAAACGCCAAACTCCAGCCTCAACGCTCCGGTCGCAGCACCTTCACATCCCCAGGCTCCGCCGTTTCCCGCAGGTATTCTTCCAGCGAATCGTCCAGCGCCTTGATCCAGCGGGTGTGGTGCGGCACCGAGGCGGTGCCGGTCATCACCGAGCGGTACGAGCGGTCGCGGTAGCCCATGATGTCGTGCTTCTTGTCGTTCTTCCATTTGAGGAAGATGCGGTTCACCGCGTCGATGTCGAAGCGCGGGTAGTCGGTCTGTTCGATCAGGCGCGCGATGTAGCTCCCCTGGAATTCGTACATCGAGGCCGTGGTCTGCAAGGCCTCTTCCTCGGCGCGCCAGTGCTCGCTGTCGGCGCGCATGGCGGCCAGATCGGGCAGGGCGATGCGGCCGAGGATCACGTCGCGCACGAACCAGGCCTGGGCGTCGAACAGGTTGAAGCTGTACCACAGGTCCTGCATCCCCAGGTACATCAGATGCGGGTTGGCCTCCCACACCACGCCCTGATACAGGCCCAGCGGCCACAGGCGGTTGCCGGTGCGCAGGGTCAGGTCGTCGGGCAGGAACGGGAAGTGATGCTGGTAGCCGGTGCACAGGATGATCGCATCGACACGCTTGCTCGAGCCGTCGGCAAAGTGCGCGCGGTCGCCGTCGACCCGCTGCAACTGTGGCCGCTCTTCCCAGCCCTTGGGCCACTTGTAGCCCATGGGTTGGGTGCGGTAGGCGCTGGTGATCGAGCGGGCGCCGTACTTGTAGCATTGCGAGCCGATGTCTTCGGCGGAGTAGCTGCTGCCGATGATCAGCACATCTTTGCCGGCGAACTCCAGTGCATCACGGAAATCATGGGCGTGCAGGATGCGTCCGGAGAAGCGCTCGAAGCCTGGGAATGACGGCACCTGGGGTGTGGAGAAATGCCCGCTGGCGACCACCACGTAGTCGAATACCTGTTCGTAGCGCTGGCCATTGGCGTAGTCGTGGGCGGTGAGGGTGAAGGTGCGGCTGGCGCTGTCGAAGCGTACGTCCTTGACCACGGTGTCGAAGCGGATGTACTGGCGTACGTCGGCTTTTTTCACCCGGCCCTGAATGTAGTCCCACAGCACTTCGCGCGGCGGATAGGAAGAAATCGGGCGGCCGAAATGTTCATCGAAGCTGTAGTCGGCGAACTCCAGGCATTCCTTCGGGCCGTTGGACCAGAGGTAGCGGTACATGCTGCCGTGTACCGGTTCGCCGTGCTGGTCCAGGCCGGTGCGCCAGGTGTAGTTCCACATGCCGCCCCAGTCGGCCTGCTTTTCGAAGCAGACGATTTCGGGCATGGCCGCGCCCTTGGCGTGGGCGGATTGGAAGGCACGCAGTTGCGCCAGGCCGGAAGGGCCGGCGCCGATGATGGCGACGCGAGTAGTCATGAAAAAGTCCTGTGATCACGGAAGAGAGGCAAGACTTCCCCAGCCCCGAACGGCAACGAACCGAGGGCGGTGGAAGCGCGGAAACTTCAGGGGTCAGCAGGCAGGCGGAGGTACGGGGCGCTTGCGCTTGTGCGCCAGCAGGACATCGCGGGGCGGGATCGACAGGGTGTGGAAGAGTGTCGAGAGCGGGGAACAGCCGAGGCTGGAGACGGCGGCAGGGAAGGGCCCGGTGGACTTGCCGATCAGGTTGGCAAGCGGGCCATGCGGCCGACGGATACGTGTGATCTCGTGCATGGGGGCGTGGTTAGCCTCTTTTCGTTATGGGTACCTTTTTAGCTATAACGCATTGGAGGAAGGGGTTCAAGGTTTGGGATCCCTTGGCTTCAGGAGGATCTGTGGGAGCGGGCTTGCCCGCGAAGAATCCACCACAGTCCTAGCGTGGCAATACCACGATAGCCTCCAGCCCACCGCCATCGCGATTGGAAAGCCGCAACTCACCGCCATGGCTGGCCGCAATCCGCTGGGCAATGCTCAGCCCCAGGCCATACCCACCAGACGCCTGGTTGCGCGAACCCTCTCCGCGCACGAACGGATCGGTCACGGTATCCAGCAGGCCCACCGCAATACCCGGCCCGCGATCCTCGACATGAATCCGCACCTGCGCCGCATCCGCCTCGAGCCGCAGCGAAACCGCCTTGCCATAACGCAGGGCATTGACCAACAGGTTCTGCAGGCACCGCTGCATCAGCAAGGCATCTACCTTCACCTTGCCCACTTCGCCCTGGATCGGCAGCGGCTCTTCGGCGCTGGCCAGGTCGGCGCACAGGCGCGCCACCAGTCGGTCCAGGTCCACCTCCTGCAGGTTCTGTTGCTCGCCGGCCCGCAAGTAGTCCAGTACCTGGCCGATCATGCCGTCCATCTGCACGATGTTCTGCCGCAGGCGCTCTTTGTGTTCGCCATCCTCCAACCGCTCCAGGCGCAGGCGCATGCGGGTCAGCGGCGTACGCAGGTCGTGGGAGACCGCCGCGAGAAAGTAGGCCTTGTCGTTGACCATGGCGATCAACCGTTGCTGCATGGCGTTGAACGCCTGCGCCGCCTGGCGCACTTCCTCGGGGCCCTCCAGGGGCAGGGCGGGTTGTTCCAGGTTGCGGCCCAGGCCGCGGGCAGCATCGGCCAGACGGCGCAGTGGGCGCAAGCACAGGCGTACGGCCACCAGGCACACCAGCAGCACGGCGACGATGCGCAGCGCATAGACGCGCAGCAGGTAGTCGCTGATCAGCACCCAGGCCGACTCGCCACTCCAGCCCTGCAGCTCTTCGCCGTCGATCACCAGCCAGTGGCCATCCTCCATCGGCACGGCGAACTGCAGGTGCGCCTGGGCGGTACGCAGGCCGAACAGGCTGCGCCAGACGATCGGCTGACCAAGCTCATCGGTCAGTTGCACCTTTAGCAGGCGCGCCGGCTGGTCGTGGCCGAGCTCGTAGGTCAGCGCCTGGTGCAGCAGCAGTTCGATGCGGTGACGGCCGCGCCGGTCGTCGCGCTGGGCCTTGGGCAGCGATTCGGTGCAGCGCAGGTGATAGCGCGCCGGCACCTGCAACTGCCCGGCATGGCAGTCGGCCTGGGCGATCAGCGGGGCACTGCGCGCAGCGATCAGCCGCACCGGGGCTTCGAACACCTGGGCGAAGCGCACGTCGAACCAGATGCTGCTGGACATCAACTGGATCAGCAGGGTGCCGCTGATCATGATCAGCAGCAGTTGGCCGAACAGCGTCCGTGGCCACAGGCGGCGCAGCAGGCGCACGTCAGGCGCCTGGCTCGCAGGCGATGCTGAGCAGGTAGCCTTCGTTGCGAATGGTGAGGATCTGCGCGCTGCCATTGACGGCGCGGCGCAGGTGCTGGCGCAGGCGGCTGATGCACATGTCCACCGAGCGGTCGTCGGGCAGGTGGTCACGGCCAAAGGCGCTGCGCGTCAGGTGATCGCGCGATACCACGCGGTTGTTGGCCTCGAGCAGCTCGCGCAGCACGCGGTAATCGGAGCGGGGCAGGGTGAGGGCCTGGCCGTCGGGGTGAGTGAGCAGGCGCTTGATGTGGTCGAGGCTGAACCCTGCGAACTGCTGCGCCTGGCTGGCGGGCTCTTCGCTCGGCGTGTCGAGGCGCTGCGGGCGGCGCAGGACAGCCTTGATGCGGGCAATGAGTTCACGGGGCTCGAAGGGCTTGGACAGGTAGTCGTCGGCGCCCACTTCCAGGCCGATGATACGGTCCAGCGTGCTGCCCTTGGCCGACAGCATGATCACCGCCAGGCCCGGCTGCGCCTGCAACTGTCGACACAGGCTGAGGCCGTCTTCGCCGGGCAGCATCAGGTCGAGCACCACCAGCTCGACCTTGTGCCGCGCCATTTGCTGGCGCATCTGCTCGCCATCGGCGGCAGCCAGCACGTGGTAGCCGGCATCGGTCAGGTAATCGCAGAGAAGTTCGCGGATCTCGTCGTCATCGTCGACAACCAGCAAGGTTGTGCTCATTGAGGGGGACACCTGTCAGGGGCGCTTGAAAGGCGCCCGTTACGTTCCATTACATCCCCGTACAAGCCGGGGATGGAGCCCAGAGGGCACATCCCTAGAATCGTAGCAAAAACCATCTGCGAATACGAAGCCTTCCCAAATGAAACCTCAGAGCATCCCTGGCGCCTGCGCCCGCTTCACCCGCGGTGGCAGCCGCCTCTCGCCGCTTGCCTTGTGTATCGCCTTCAGCCTGTCCGCAGGCGCCTTTGCGGCTGACCCCCAGCCCCTGGAACTGGGCGCCACCAACATCGAAGACAGCGCGTTGCCCAGTGCCGACAACGCCGGCCAGCTCGGCTACACCGTCGAGAGCACGCGCAGTTCCACCGGCCTGAACCTGACCCCGCGCCAGACCCCGCAGTCGGTGACCAGCATCACCCGCCAGCAGATGGACGACCGCGATGTGCACAGCATCGAGCAGGCGCTGGATACCGCGCCGGGGATCAGTGTCAGCAAGATGGAAGTGGGCGGGCGTACCGATTTCCGCGCCCGTGGCTATTCGATCAGCAACTGGAAGATCGATGGCCTGCAGTTCCCCGGCGGCTCTGACTTCAGCGGCAGCGGTAACGCGCTGAACCTCGACCTGTACGAGCGCATCGACATCGTCCGTGGCGCCAACGGCCTGCTCGGCGGCACCGGCGACCCGTCGGCAACGGTCAACCTGATCCGCAAGGCGCCGACCCGCACCTTCGGCGGCAGCGCCTATGCCACCTACGGCAGCTGGGACAAACGCCGCCTGGGCGCCGACCTCAACCTGCCGCTCTCCGAAGACGGCCGCCTGCGCTCGCGCTTCGTGGTCACCCAGCAGGACGCCAACTCGTTCCGTGACAATCAGTCCGAGCGCGCCCGCGCAGCGCTGGCCAACTTCGAGTTCGACCTGGACGACGCCACCACCCTTGGCGCCGGCTACCAGTACGAATACAACAAGGTGGTCGGCGGCGGTTGGGGTGCCAACATCCCGATCTGGTATGGCGACGGCAGCAAGACCGACCTGCCGCGCAGCACCAACGTGGTGCCCAGCTGGAGCTTCGGCGAGTACATCACCCGCACCACCTTCGGCTCGCTGCAGCACCGCTTCGACAACGACTGGACCCTGGACCTGAAAGGCTCGCAGAGTACCAGCGATGCCCTCAACCACCGCGGCCTGGCCAAGGTCAACTCGTCCGGGCGCGGCGTCTACGGCGGCTACTGGGACCAGGATGGCAGCGGCGCGGTGCTCAACGGCCTGCACAGCTCCAGCGACACCACCCAGCAATCGGCGCAGATCGACCTGTCTGGCCCGTTCCAGATGTTCGGTCGCACCCACCAGGCGATGGTCGGCTACAACGACAGCCGCACCGTGGCCTGGTCGCCGGAATACACCTGCACCATGGTCAGCGCCAACAGCGTCAGCGCGCCGGCCCTGGGCTGCCAGTTCCGCGCCAATAACGGCCTGCCCCTGAGCAACTGGCTCAACGGCGTGGACAGCGACTACGACATGCTCGCCTCCCAGACCGGCCGCCACAGCAAGACCACCACCCGCCTGCAAGGCATGTACGCCGCTACCCGCCTGAGCATCACCGACCCGCTGTCGGTGATCCTCGGCGTGCGCAGCACCGACTACTCGGCCACCACCCGCAACGTCAGCGGCGTGCGCAGCAACCAGCAGAACAACGGCATCGTCACCCCGTACCTGGGCGCGGTGTATGACCTCAACGACACCTACTCGGTGTACGCCAGCTACACCGACATCTTCAACCCGCAGACCGAAGAGACCGCCAGCGGCACCAAGGTCGAGCCGATCCGCGGCCAGAGCTACGAGACCGGCATCAAGGCCGCCTGGTTCGACGGCCGCCTGAACGCCTCGGCGGCGTACTTCCGCACCAAGCAGGAGAACAAGGCCGTCACCGATGGCGACCTGCTGACCCCGACCGGCGCCACCGCCTACAAGGCAGGTTCCGGCCAGGAAACCGACGGTATCGACCTGGAGCTCGCAGGCGCCCTGACCGAGAACTGGAACGTCTACGCCGGCTACACCTACCTGCACTTCCGTCGCCTCGACAGCGACGGGCGCAGCGATCCGTCGCACCTGTTCAAGGCCTCGACCACCTACCGCCTGTCCGGCCCGCTCGACCGCCTGACCTTGGGCACCGGCGTCACCGCGCAGACCAACATCCGCGCCCTGTCCACCCCGGCCGGCCAGCCGACCAACGGTGTCAGCCGTAGCTCGAGCGACGTCAACTGGTCGGGCTATGCGATCTGGAATGCCATGGCCAAGTACCAGCTGACCGACGACACCAGCGTCAGCCTCAACGCCAACAACCTGTTCGACAAGCACTACTACACCCGCTACGGCTTCTACGCCGGAGCGATCTATGGCGATCCGCGCAACCTGTCGCTGACCGTCAGCACGGCGTTCTGATCAAACAAAAGCACCTGTTGCAATCTACATATGGAAATCCGTATATTCGGTTTTCCATATGTTCAGGTGCCTCCCATGATCACCCCCACCCAGGTCTTCAAGTCCCTCGCCGACGAGACCCGCGTTCGCGCCACCTTGCTGATCGCCCGCCTTGGCGAACTGTGTGTGTGCGAGCTGATGTGCGCCCTCGACGACAGCCAGCCGAAAATCAGCCGCCACCTCGCGCAGTTGCGCAGCGTCGGCCTGTTGCTGGACCGCCGCCAGGGGCAGTGGGTGTACTACCGCCTCAACCCTGAACTGCCCGCCTGGGTCAGCGAGCTGTTGCAAGTCACCGCCCAGGCCAATGCCGCCTGGCTCCAGGACAACATCGCCCGCCTGCAGCACATGGACGATCGCCCCGTCCGTGCCGCTGCCGGCTGCTGAGTGGACGAGGACCTGCCGATGCTGATCGCTGCCTGCGTCTTCGTCTTCACCCTCATCCTGGTCATCTGGCAGCCCAAGGGGCTCGGTGTCGGCTGGAGCGCCAGTTTCGGCGCACTGCTGGCGCTGCTGTTCGGCGCGGTGTCGTTGCACGACATACCCGCCGTCTGGGCGATCATCTGGAATGCCACGGCCACCTTCATCGCCATCATCATCGTCAGCCTGCTGCTCGACGAGGCCGGCTTCTTCGAGTGGTCCGCCCTGCATGTGGCGCGCTGGGCCCGCGGCAGCGGACGCCGCCTGTTCGCCTTCATCGTGCTGCTGGGCGCCGCAGTTTCTGCTCTGTTCGCCAATGACGGCGCCGCGCTGATCCTCACCCCCATCGTCATGTCGATGCTGCTGGCGCTGCGCTTCTCGCCCGGCGCGACCCTGGCCTTCGTCATGGCCGCAGGCTTCATCGCCGATACCGCCAGCCTGCCGCTGGTGGTGTCGAACCTGGTGAACATCGTCTCGGCCGACTACTTCGGGCTGGGCTTCAGCACCTACGCCTCGGTGATGCTGCCAGTCAACCTGGTGGCCGTGGCCGCCACGCTGCTGGTGCTGTTCCTGTACTTCCGGCGCGACATCCCGGCGCGCTATGCCCTGGATGACCTCAAGGCCCCCGCCCTGGCCATCCGCGACCGCGCGACCTTCCGCGTCGGCTGGGTGGTATTGCTGGCGCTGCTGGTGGGCCTGTTCGTGCTCGAGCCGCTGGGCATCCCGGTCAGCGCCGTGGCCGCCGCCTGCGCCGCCGTGCTGTTCGCCGTCGCCGCCCGTGGCCACGTGATCTCCACCCGCCGCGTGCTGCGCGAAGCGCCCTGGCAGATCGTGGTGTTCTCGCTGGGCATGTACCTGGTGGTGTACGGCCTGCGCAACGCCGGCATGACCGACGCCCTAGCCAGCGTGCTCGACCGCCTCGCGGCCCACGGCCTGTGGGCAGCCACCCTCGGCACCGGCCTGATCGCGGCGTTGCTGTCGTCGGTGATGAACAACCTGCCCAGCGTGCTGGTCGGCGCCCTGTCGATCCAGGCCAGCGGCGCCGAAGGGCTGGTGCGCGACGCGATGATCTACGCCAACGTCATCGGCTGCGACCTCGGCCCGAAAATCACCCCCATCGGCAGCCTCGCCACGTTGCTCTGGCTGCACGTGCTGGCACGCAAAGGCATGCGCATCACCTGGGGGTACTACTTCAAGGTCGGCATCCTGCTGACCCTGCCGGTGCTGCTGATCACCCTTTCCGCCCTGGCGCTGCGCCTGGGCCTTTGAAAACCGCCACGCGGCGGGGAGCGAGCGATGCGAATCCTGTTCATGTGCACGGCCAACAGCTGTCGCAGCATTTTGTGCGAAGCCCTGTTCAACCACCTCGCCCCGCAAGGCTACGAAGCCATCAGCGCCGGCAGCTTCCCACGAGGCCAGGTGCTGCCGCGCAGCCTGCAGACCCTGCAGCAAGCCGGCATCGCCGTCGATGGCCTGAGCAGCAAAGGCAACGAAGCCTTCAAAGACAACCCGCCAGACATCGTCATCACCGTCTGCGACAAGGCCGCTGGCGAAGCGTGCCCGGTGTACTTCGGCCCGGCGCTCAAGGCCCACTGGGGGTTGGAAGACCCTTCCGACGTGGTGGGCGACGACGCCACGATCGACGCCGCGTTCCGGGCGACCCTGGCGCATATTCAACGGCGTTTCGAGGCGTTCTTTGCGCTGCGTCCGGATGCACTCGACCGCGACCAGCTCAAGTGCGAGCTGGATCGTATCGGCACGCTCTGAGGAGGGACCACGTCAGACATCCTGCCCAACCTCGACCTGTCGCTGTTCGACGACCTGCCCGGACAGCCGCTGGATGCGCCCAGGTAGACAAAGCAAGCATGGCTTTGTGATATCAGATTCTCCCGATATTATTGCCGCTCTATTCAGCACCACCATATGACAGGCAGTAGTTAAAGGGATTGATTGGTGGGCAGGATTCATTTCGATGTTGACGCCGTCTATTGCATCTCGCTCGATGCACGGAGTGACAGGCGTGAGTTGTTCAGGAAGAGCATTGGCAAGGTGCTCGACAACCAAGTGATATTTCATGTCGTGCAGAAGCACGGCGACCCCAAGCGCGGCTGCTACGAGTCGCACCAGCAACTCGCCCAGCGCGCGCTCGAGGAGGGCCTGGAGCGGATTCTGATTTTTGAAGATGACGTGATGCCCTACGAGCTGAAAGCCTCGAGGATCGCCTGGGTGAACCGCTTCATGCGTAGCCATCGATTCGAGGCCTTGCACCTCGGCTACAGCATGGGCCGAACCTGGTTAACCTGGTTCCCGTTCATTGCCCGGGGCCGCGTGGTGGCCCTTCATGCATACGTGCTGTCACGCAAAGGTTGCGCCATCCTGGCCCAAACACCGTACGACGGCACGCCCGTGGATGTGATGTTCAAGCGACGGATCCGGCAACACTGTGTGTTCCCGATGATGTTTCGCCAGCATGCTGCTGCTGTCACGGGTAGCGACCTTGAGGACGTGGTGAAGAACGAAGACGACTGGTGGGAGCGTAATTGGCGTAAACACTGGCGTTCTCCGCTGAAGAACTTCTGGCGCACTGTATTGCGTTTGGATTTCTGACTGGAGGGGGATGGGATCCATGCCGTTGGCGAGCCGCTGTTTGATCTCGAAGCGCTTGCGGCGTGCCGTCCCCATCCCGACCACCGGATAGCTGCCAAGGGCGGTCAGGCCTTCGCGGCTGAAGAGCTTGTACTCGCGCTCCCTGGGCTTTGTCCTTCGTCGGCTTGTGCTCCTAAGCCACTTGTCTGGTGCCCGGAATTACGTCACTGTAAAGACCATTGTCATTACAGTGAGTAAGCCACCATGGCATCCATCAATGTTCGTATCGACGACGATCTCAAAATCCGAGCCTATCGTGAGCTTGAGCGGTTGGGTGTTACACCCTCCGAGCTTATGCGCCAAGCATTGCAGTACGTCGCCGAGCGCGGCCAGCTGCCTTTTAAACCTGTCCTCATGACCGATGAGGATGAGGCGCTGCTAGCGACCGTTCGCGAGCGCCTTGCCGACCCTCAGCGAGTGAAGGTTTCTGTGGATGACCTATAGCCTTGAGTTCGATGCGCGAGCGCTAAAGGAATGGCAAAAGCTGGGGGATACGGTCCGGCAGCAATTCAAGAAAAACTCGTCTCGGTTTTACTGAATCCGAGGATCGAAGCGAACCGGCTGCATAGCTTGCCGGACTGCTACAAGGTCAAGCTGCGCAGCAGCGGCTACCGATTGGTCTACCAGGTGATCGATCAGGAGGTTGTTGTTTTTGTGATCGCTGTGGATAAGCGCGAGCGAGAACAGGCTTATCGCAAGGCGGCAGAGCGAGTGGTAGGTAAAACGTCATAACGAAGAAATTGCCAAAGGGCGGGTTGTGGTGGCGTTGGAGGTATTCATTGGTATGCAGCGGGTCTAGATGCGGCACCAGACGAACGGTTTCTAGATGTGAGGCCAGGGGATTCGCGGGGCTGGAATTTGGTGGATTTTGTGGCGTACCTCATAGAGTAGCTATAAATAAATCAGCTAGTTGTGGAATTTTATGGAATCGAATCGGAAATCTTCGAACACCCTTACTGGTGGTCGATAGATTTTTACAATCGATATGGGCATTGACATTGTGAAAATCTGTGGTAAATTTCTTACCAACAGCGCCAAGACCCCTCCCGACCTCGAGTCGGTGAAGTCTTGGCCTTTTTTTTGACTAAAATAAAAGTTGCTATGGACCAGCCAGCTAAGGTTGTTAAACCGTTTCTTGAATATGATCAACTAGTTAAGAAGCTCTCTGAGCGCGGAATGCTCCTTCATAACCCTCTTAGAGCACAGAGAAAGCTCACTCAGGTGGGCTACTATCGGCTTTCTGGATATTGGTCACCCGCTTTAAAATACAAGTACATCGCACCAGGAAATTACGAAAAGCTTAACGAATTCAAAGAAAATACAAGCTTTGAGTCAATTTTTGATTTCTATCTCTTCGACAAAAAACTAAGGCTAGAGCTAATGTGTGCAATTGAGCGCATTGAGGTCTATCTTAGGACGATTATAGCTCACGAACTCGGTCGTCATAATCCATTAGCTTATCTCGATAAGAAGAATTTTTCAAAATTTGCACTAATACCTGATGATGGCAAAGCGCTCTCCGACTTTGAGAGTTGGCAAAATAAGCATGAAAGTCTTTTGAGGGAAAGTCGAGAGGAAAGTATAAAGTCACACATCGAAACGGGGAAGCCTATTCCCATTTGGGTGGCGTGCGAAGCATGGAATTTTGGCACAGTTTCTAAGCTCTACAGTATGCTTAATGGTGCGAACCAGAAGCTAGTTTGCGATAGGCTTGGTATTGATAATAGACAAGTAATTGACAATTGGTTAATTAACATCAATGGCATCCGAAATAGATGCGCTCATCATAGTCGCGTCTGTAATCGCCCAAATATTCGTACATTGATGCTACCAAAGCTTGGTTTTTTCAATACTCTAAAGCTCGGGTCGGCTGAGCTCAACAAGCTTTACGGCTTCATCTGTGTGCTATGGTTTCTTGTCTCTAAGATTGGGCAGAGTTCAAACTGGATTTGTAGAATAGCGGATCTTGTTGACAATATGCCAAAGGCTGCCGGACTTAATTTTAAGTCTATGGGGTTTGGAGAGGGTGGATTCCCAAGAAAGCTTTTTCCACAGACAGACAAAAAACCTTCGCCCGCTAAATCTATTGAGCAGATATCTCTGCTTGATGACTTGTTTAAGAAGGTCGAATTGATATCGGCTCAAGATATCTCAACAGAGCCGTTCGATGTAACAGATCAGCACATTGAGAAGCTGATTGAGTTGGCTATGAAACTTGAAAATATGAAGAAAGCCGACTCGTACCGTTAGGGTTAATCAGTGTTTGAGTGGTAGTTTAGGCAGGTCGTAGATCTTTGGCTGGCTAAGCTGAATCTATAAAGAATTGATCTCGCATTTTACTTATAACTTAGGGGTGGCCAAGAATCTGATAACCTTGGCCGCACTAATTTTAATATTCAAATTTGTTCTTTTATCCGCGAATAGACGCAGTGATAGAGAACTTTTCTGTTGTCCCGTCTGTACGGTTAACCCAAAAGCACTTGGTGCCAAAGTCGGCACTTCGGACGCTAAAGTCAGCGATGCCACAACCGATTTTTCTATCAGATTCCGGGTGGTTCTCCAACGCTGCCTTTAGAAATACAGCGTCATCGGCGCTAACTCGATCACCTAGATCATACCTTTCAAGTATGGATTGAAGAAATGCAATAGCATCTCCTCGCTTTTCAAAGTGTACCTGTCCAAGAGTGATAGGCTTTGCCGGCATTAGTGATCTCCATTCATGGGGACAAAATTAAATAGGTTTAATTTAGTGAGGTAAGTAGTTCAGTAATTTCACGAATTATGATGGTCGGTAGGTCCATTGCATGAAGCTGGTTCGCGCGCTCTTGAAGCCATTCAATGCATCCCTCCCTGCTGAGGTCGTCTCGGGAAATCTTTTCGTATAGAGCTACAGCGGTCATTCGCGATAATCCGAGCTCCATTAGAGACAGAAGTGAGGTTGAGGAAACACCAAACTCAAGTTGTGTTCCAATGTCCAAGCCATCATCGATTAAATCCTCACGATTGATTTCGCGAAGATGTAAATGCAAGACATCGATGTAGGCGGAGAAATATTTTGGCGCTCTAAATCTTGCAATTTGCTCTACTAGTTCCATGGTGCTTCGAATTAGCTCAGGCAGTTTGAAAGCCTTGTTGGCGCCCTCGTGCCAATCGATGCTGTCGCGAATAATTCTAGATAGGGAGTATCCTTTAAGCCATTTTACAATAATAAGCGAATAAATATTTATCCTGGTTTCTGGAGTGAAGACGGGAAGCAAGTGTTTGTTTATTCTTCCCATTATTGTTATAAAGCGATCGTAGCTGTCGTTGCTAGAAACTTCTGCAAGAAGTAAGTTTTCGACATCATTAGGATAGGCCCGAAAAGCTTCAAGTAGGTGCTGTAGACCTATTGCGTTTACACCTGGATGCCGTACAGCTAAGTCCACACCGATTTCAACCTGTTGCGCTAGTGATTCCAATGCGTCGTCAATTTTAGCTATAAAAACTGGATCGTGGCGTTTTGCTAGGCTTGCTTCTGAAATTGACCCTAGGCGCATAAAGGTGGCTAGCAAGTAAGCGCCGACCTGCTCAAACTTATCCTTGCTGTCAATGTCTAAAGTAGCCGGAAGACTACGTTTGTAGAGATAGTCAATGATATCGTCGCCAAGCTCAAGAACTGCGTCGCTCTCACGTTTTATAGGATAGCGCGCCCTGTCAGGAACACCAGTAGGCCAAGCCTGCTCATCGTTTGGGTCGATACAAATAATATTGCCTTGGAATTCATCTCCCCATCTTCCTGCGCGGCCGGCTAAGTTCCAAAAATCATGGGGCTCCATTGGGTGGCCTTTCCCTTTACGTGGGCCACGCACAACGATTGTGCGACAGGAGAGGTTTACTCCTTCGATGAGAGTGGAGGTGCAAACTAGAAAGCGTATTTTGCCTGAGCGAAATAATCTTTCTATCTCAAGTCTTATAAGTGACGGCATGTTGCCGTAATGAAATGCTACGCCTAGTTCTACAAGTGGAGCTAGACGAAAATCATCATGTACGCCTTTACGAGCGAGTTCAGCTAGTTGGGAAAGCTCTACATCAATTGCCTCGGACTTCGGTAGCAGTTGACTGATTAAATCAGCGACCTCTTCGGCCTCTGCAGAACCGTTTGCGTATACCAGCGTTCCACCTCTCTCGCCGGCGGCGGCAGCGATGAAAGCGAGGCGTTTCTTCAAACCCGCTGGCGTGCTAGCGAGCTTTAAGATCCCTATAGGTAACTCTGCGTGCTGTTGCCGAAGATTCAACTTCCAAAGTTTAGAGTTTCTCGGTACTTGAGTTGCAAATATTAGGTTCTGGAGAACTGTGGAGGAGTCGCTGTCTACTGCCGTTGTTTTTACTCCAGTTGGAGCGTCAGTTAATAGTTCTCCAGGATTTTGGGTCGCAGGACTGATAAAGACGGCTTTTAATTTTGGATTGGTGCGAGTGGCTCGCTCTATTGCATCCTGTAAGATCACGCCACGCTGATTGTCACCTATCTTATGCGCTTCGTCCACAATAAGTAGGTCAACTGAAAATGCATCGCCTAGTACGTTGGCGAGAAGATGCAGTCGTTCTTGGGTGAAAACCAACACTACGCGTGCGCCACCGGCTCGCGCGGTTTTATATTTCGTAATTAGTGGAAGGGATGACACCTCTATATTTTCTGTGTTGCCAAGAAGCCCTTTAAGATTGGTCTCAATTTCAGATACAAGCGCGCGTGTCGGTGCAAGATAGACGACAACTTGGCTGTCACCAGTAACTATTTGATCAATAAGCCACTGAAGGACTAAGAATGTCTTGCCAGATGCAGTTGGTGCTGAGGCTGAAAGCCAGTTATCTCCGGTAGCATTGTTCCAGAAGCGTTGTTGGAAATCGTTTACTTGCAGCCAAGCGCCGGTTGAGTGAACCAGGACGGAATGCTCCATTTCCCGACGCTGGGCCTCAAGGCGTAGTGATGTTCCGAGCCGCGCTTCTAGGTCAGTTTCTAATAGTTTGCGAGCGACAGCTAAATCAACCGCTCGAAAATTCGAAAGCTTGCCCATCAGAACGGCGCCGGAATCTTTTACCGCTTGGTGCTCTGCCAGAGAAATTGCAGCGGTTGCGATCCGCAGCGCGGCCCCTTGATCAATTCTCTGATCGGATCGGGCTAAGATACTTCCGGCAAGCAATAATCTAGGCCAGTCAATGTTTGTAACCGACATTGGTAGATCGGTTGGCTCAATATTGTCAAGCTCTTGGCGTACCGTAAGTCGAGTCACAGCTTCGAGGTCGTCGCGAACGCCTTCTTCAAGTAGCCAAGATTGCAGGTCGGCTAGACTCATTACTCTTTAATCCCCATGGCCTTGAGGAACGCGGCGCGAAAGCCTTCAGCCGAAGGCAGAGGAACACAAAATAATTCAATTTCTATTTGATCAAGCTTTTCCAATTTTATTCGCTCACCGATTCGTTTGCTCCATCCGCTGAGCTCGGCACGAGAGGCTTCAGAAATTTGATCCGCCACCGCCTTGGCTTCATCTTTTGGATAAAATGATGCATCGAAACCAACAAGGGCCACACCGCAGTACTGAACTCGTTTAGACATTGGTGAGGACTTGTCAAAATACTTCCTAAGCGCAGCGGTTAGTATGGGGTTGCTTAGGTCAGCTTTGTCACTCAAGAGCATCAAATCACGCTCTCTTTCTGCGTCTTCACTTTCGGGCTCAATTAGAAAAGGCGAGAGAGAACTGAGGCAGTCGCGAATGGCAGAGCTTGGATCGGAATAAACTTTTGATTCGCCCCAGTAAAGCTTTAAAGTTCCGTCAGATGTTACTCCCGCATATACACCGTCTGCACCATGATAATGCATGCGCGTGTCTGTCTTCAGGTCCATTTTGCATAAAATGTGAGGCAGCTTTAAAAAACGTTCTGCTAAGAGGAAAAGTAGCATTTCTCCTCCCTCGCCAGTGTTCGTTAAATCAGTGAATGAGCGCTTTGCTCGCTCGATCAATTCGGTCACTGCCTCAGTACTGTTATATCTATTGTCGCGCTCTTTTGCCTCGGCGAGCTTTGAGCGTGGTATTGCATAGTCTACGACGGCATTACGCATGAATTCAGCAAGACGGCGGGGCTGAACACGGCCATTGGCGTCCACTGAGAGGCAGTGACAATGAATTTTGACTAGATTCCCTTCAACCTGTACGTCACGCTGTACAAGCGTGAGGTGGACTTCAAGTGCCTCAGGGTTGCCAGTCAAAGCAGATGCTAGATCATCAGGGTTCATGATTGAAAATCGGCCTCCATTCCACATCCTCTAGCCAACTGCATCGAGATGGCAAAACGAGATCACAATGTAACCCGCTTCGGCTTAGGTGAACAGACCGTCCTTTTGACTGCGTTGGTTTGCCCTCACTGGAACGGCAGCCGTAGGTCAGGCCACCTGTACAAACCCGTCTTTTAGCGGTGAAAGGCCCACTGCCTTTTCAGCCGACGTACCAAAATTCGTATGGTCAGCAAATAGTAATACTGTGTGGATTCACTGCAGCGGCTAAGGTGTTGGTCGAGAAACCACGTCACATGTTTTCTCTGCCAAACCCAAGGCGTCTCTAGCTGCCATCGCATTGCGATTGCCGTTTGGATAGCCTTCGCTTGCCGTAAATGACGCTGCTTAGTCGCATGAGATCCAGTCAGCACGCCGCTTAAAAATACCTCCATATCGAATGCTTTACTCATGCCCGGCCCCCAATATAAGCCGAGAGCACATCGATACGGTCGTGCCCCAGTTCATGGCTGATCTGAGAGCGAGCTTCAAGATCAAGGCACCGATCAATCCTGTGGCAAATACCGCCATTGATAGGAGCAAGGTACTGGGTAAATTGCTCGTAGCGCTCACATGCAAACGCCGCCCGCAGTTCATGAAAGCCTTTGAGGCCATGTGCATGGAGGACTGCCCGTGCGACTCCTACAACCCCCTGCAGTACCTCCTTAAAGTTCTCAGTTGGTGCAATCATGTTGCGGCTATCCACTGGCGTTACCTGCGCTGCGAACCTCAACGCATCATGAATATTGTCATTCACCGCAACCCATCGAGGCGCAGAGGCTCCGGCGCGGCCGCCTTTGGTGCCATCCTGAATGTTAATTCTGCCGAGGGCGTTAGCCTCCTGGCTCAGCCGTGGCAGGTCAGCCAGGATGGCCTCACGTAAGCGCATGCCTGTGGCTCGCGCCAACAGAACAATTGCGGCGGCCCGTTGCTGGTGATCGCGGCAAAGTGCATCGACGATCTTTTTAACTTGTTCGCGATCCTGGCCTTGTGGAACCGAATGACGAACCCCGGTACGCTGCATACCCAAGGCGTTGCTCGGACTTGGCAATTTCACGCATTGATCACCGCGAAGCGCAGCCATGGTCCTGTTAACACTGGATATCCGGTTTTGTGCAGTGCTGATGGCGAGATCACCGCGCATAACCATGTCGCGCAGATACGCCGCATAGTCGGCCAACATCTTGCGATCAATCTGCCGCGCATCATTGATACCAGGCCCCTGATCGGACCGGCACCACCTCACGAATGCCTGCCACCGATCACTGTGCGCCTTGACCGTGCCGTAGTGGCCACCGTCGAACATGTCTTTCAGCGCTTGTGGCCCTGCATAGCTCAGTTGCCTTCCGTAACCGAAATTGCGGCCATCGTCTACTCACCAATGCCATGTCAGTCACCTCATCGTTCGCTCTCTGATCCTCGCCCCACGTCATCCCGCCAAGAATGCTGAGTGTTATCAGGGATCAAGGCCCCTGCGACCTGTGGGGATGTCCTCTAGCGCGGGACTGGCGGCTCCTTACGTCCGGGAGCAAGGGCATC
>NZ_VZZS01000019.1:0-212327 GCF_009650575.1 Pseudomonas sp. MNR3A
GTTCGGCGCATCGGTTTTATGCGGCCTCGGCTCAGGCGGTAACCGAGGCCCAGGTGGGGCAGGGGCTGGATGTCGCGGTGCTGCGTACGGAGCTGGAGAGGCTCAAGCACGAGTCGGAGGTTTCAGTCACGGTATCGGTGGCGTTCGACGGGGCGAGTAACGAGGCCTCGGCAAAGGCGTTCCCGGTTGCGGCTTACACGCTCGAGAAGCTGGTAGCGGTGACACCGACCATTGATTCGGTGACGGACTATAAAGGCAAAGCTGTGCCGCGAGGCGGCTCGACTGTATCGACGACGCTGACCTTGAGCGGGCAGGCGTCAGCGGGGCAGAGGGTGGAGATTCTTGATGGCGCTACAGTATTGAAAACTGAAATTGTAGGGCCCACTGGGGCATGGACGAGTACGTTCACTGGGCTGGCTGCGAAGGCTTACAGCCTCAAGGCCAGAGGGCTGTATGGCGCTAATCCGGAATCTGAGGTTTGGGGGCTGACGGTACAGACCGGCGTTTGTGACGATTTCTCTGAGGCACAACCGGGGCAGTACCCTTCTACTACGCAGCACCGCTTGACTCCAATGTTGGACATTTACCCTCGAGGACTTTATCCCCAGGCTCAAGTTCTCCAGTTGGGTAATAATCGTGAACTTCAGTGGACTGATTCCTTTTTAAGTAATGGCCATAAAAACCAATTATTCTTAGGTCTCAGTAGCTTCAAAACTCCACTTGTAAATCCACTGACAGTTACGCTTGAGTTTTATCTCGTTCAGTCGAATGCTACCCGTGTATATTTGAGTGCTCGCTATGACTTAGGTGGGCCTCAGTATCCGCGGGTCGAGGCATCACCGGACGCCGGAACAATTACAATCACTGTTCCTGCGGGCGCAGTGCCTGTTGGTTTCACCGAACTACGTAATTGCTTAGGTTTTTACCTAAGCGTGGGTGATAGCGCGGATACCACTGCGGTCATTCGCCTCAAGTCAGTGTGTTTTTCGCAATAGCTTTTGAATCGCTGGCTGTAAGCATTTGAGGCTTTGATTTTTCGAGTTTACAGAACGCTCTGTGGGGCACCCGACTATTCACCTGTACGGTTGGGTCCGCTCCCACAGAGCATTGTTCCGCGTTTTTATCAGCGGTCAACGCGGGCTGGTCCAGCGCTTATCTTCCAGGTATCAGCGCCCGCCCTTGCTCCCGACACTCGATACCCACTCTTCACTGCGGCTATGCCCACTGGTGCGCAGCAGCCCCAGGTCCAGCGCATTTTCGCCGTCCGCCGCGCCTTTGCTCTTGGACAGTTCGGCAATGGCCGTCCCTATGTCGACCGGTGAGTTGGAGAAGTCCACGGAGACGTTGCGCTGGTAGTCACGACCCGTGAGCGTTTCGCGGCTGACCGACTGGGCTTGCAGATCGACATCTCCAGCGCCGGACTGTATCCGTGCCCCGACCAGGCGTGCCTGGCCGCCGACGTTCAACTCGACGCCTTCATTGCCCTTGATCCTGGCCTGGTGGGCGACGGTGTCGCGCTGGGTGTGGGACACCTCGACCTTTACCGTCGGCGAGAGTTTCGGGTCCACCTTGGACAGCGTCGGGCCGACTTTCTCGGTGACCTTGCCCGCCGCAGGGCCGGAGAGGGCGCCGGCAGCATCGAGATAACCCTGGGGGTTCTTCTCGTGGCTCAGGCGGCCATCGACCTTGACGGTGAGGGTGTCGACGCTGTCCTTGCGGCTGGCCAGCAACAGATCGCCACCGATGTCGCCGCGAACCTTTTGTGCATCCAGGCTTGCACCCTCGATCCGGGTGTCGCCTTGGCTCGCCAGCTCGATGCGCTCGGCGCGCAGGGTGCTGGCATTCCAGGTCTGGTTGTCGCGCTTGTCGAGGTTGATCTGCACCCGGCCGTGCAGGCCACGGATATCCTTGTCTGGCGTCTCGCCGCTGTTGAGCCTGAAGCCGGCACCGGCGGTGATGTCGAGATTGTCGCGTTTTTCAGTGTTGCCCGAAGCTTCGACCAGCATGCCGCCGTTGCCGGCGTGCAGCTTGATCTCGCTGGCCGAGGCGTGCAGCCCCTGCAAATGCAGGGCGATATCTTCACGGGCGCGGCTGCTGATCAGCAGTTTGCCTTGAGTGTTGAAGTGGGCATCGACGGCCTGGCTGGCCTGCTCGTCGAGCTTGCCGTTGGCGAAGTGGCCGCCGAGGGCGCCGCCCTTGCCGGTGCCGAGCTTGGCAGCGACTTCCAGACCGCCACCCAGGTTGCGCCCCGTGGCCTGTTGGCTGTCATGGGCCGCCTTGACCTGCAGCAGGCCGGCGCTGTCCAGTTCGATACCGGCTACAGGCGCTTCACGGCTGCCGATGCGGGTGCCTTCGAGGATGAGGTCGCCGCCGCTGGCGAGCACGACCTTGCCCTTGGCGTCGATCTGCGCCACTTGAGCCTTGCTTTGCTGTTTCTGGCGCTCGGCTTGGTCGAGATAGCCGCGGGTTTCGATGCCAGTGCTGCCGGGGCGGTTGCCGACCTTGGCCCAGGCGTTGCCGTCGGTCTGGCGTGTGTGCTCGTTGTGTTGGTCGTTGGCCTGAGTCAGCAGCAGCTTGCCGTTGCTGGTGATGCTGAGGTCGCCGTTGCCGGCGTTGAAGTGGCTGCCTTCGTACAGGCCGTCGGCGCCCAACTGGACCTGGATGCCCGTTTGCCCATAAAGGCTGCCGACGCGCGCAGTGCGTACGTCTTGCACGCTGCTCGACGAGCCGCCCTTGCCGCTGGCCCGTACATTGAGGTCCTGGCCGGTACTGGTGTCGACCCTGGCATCGCCACCAACGGCCAGTTGCTCGACGCCATGGGATTGCTCGTCGACTGCCGCGCGCTGGTGATGCTGATTGGCGCTGATCGCCAGCAGCCCTTGATTGGCACGCCAGGCGGTGCCCTGGTCGTCGATACGCTCGGCCTGGACCTTGACGCTGGCACCCGACAACTCGCTGACCTGGGCGATCCCGCGGCGCTGGTTCTCCAGGCGTTTGAGATGCTCCACGGTCATGTCACCGCCGACGCTGGGCGCGACCATCGCGTCCTCGGGCGATGCCTGCTGGAAGCGCGCAGCTTCCTCGCCAAGTACCAGGCGCTCGATCGGTCGGGTCAGGTCGCGGTACTCGAGGCTGGCACCGAGGGTGCCGCGCCAGTTGTCGTTGCGCTGAGTGCGTTCGTGCACATCCTGTACGGCACGATTTTCGATCTCGTTGGCCTCGACCACCAGGGCCTTGCCGGCTTCGACGCGGGCGGCCTCGGTAACCAGCTTTGCTGTGCCGATCTTCACATCGCCTCCTGCCTGCAATTCGCTGCGTTGTACCTTGCTGTCGCGCTCACGCACGTTCTCCTTCCGATGATGCCCTTCGAAGTGGCTGCCGATCCGGTCGATGCCGCCGGTCACGGCCAGGCTGCCGCCGCTGTGGGTGGTCTGGGTGTCTGTCTGCTGGTCGTTGCGGGTGGCGCCAAGCGTTATCTGTTGCCCTTGCAGGTTGAGGTCGCCGGTATCGGCCTTGACCTTCGAGCCGTTGACCTGCAAGTGCGCGTCACTGTGCAGCTCGACCGTCGCGCCCTTGAGTTCGCTGGCGACCTGCTCGGTGGCGCGTTGCTCGCTGTGCCGGTTGACCACTGCGTAGCCGACCCCGGCTTCATACTGGCGTGAACCGGGCTTGTCGCCGTTGGCCTCGGTGGTCTGGCGGGCGTGGGCGGTGAGGATGCGCTGCTGTTCGTCGGTCTTGCTGTCGCTGCGCGCTTGAGCGCTTTCGACGATCAGATCGCCCTTGGCCTCGATCTTGAGCTGCTTGCCAGCCTCGACTTTGGCACCTTCAATGCGCAGTTCCTCGGCACTGGCCAGGCGCAGGTCGCTTTTCGAGCTGACGTCGCTTGCCAGCACTTTTTCCTGCTGGCTGCTGTGGCTGCGGTCGTGGCCGATCAGGCCGAACAGCTTGCTGTCGCTCTGTTTTTCGGTGGTGCTGGAGCGGTTGTGGTCGGCTTCGATCGCCAGGTTGCCGTTGTTGCTGTAGAGCACCGATTCACCTTCGCTGGCGATGGTGCTGCCCTTGACCCTGACCTGCCCGGCGGTGACGTTCAGGTTGGCGCCCGAGGTGATGGTGCTCCCGGCGACCTGCCGCGCGGTGTCGTCCTTGCCCTCGCGGTCGCCGAAGAAGCTGCCGGACACCAGGTCGCCGCGGTAGTCGCGTTGCGTGCCGCGCTTGTCCAGGGCCGTGGTGGTGATCTCGACCTGCTGGCCGGCCAGGGTCATATCGCCCTCGCTGTGCAGGTGGCTGCCTTGCACCTTGAGCGTGCCACCGGCCTTGGCGGTCAGCTCGGCGCCTCGCAGATCGCTGGCTTTGGCGGTTTCCTGATAGTGGTCACTGTCGCTGTCACCCCGCCACAGATGCTTGCGATGGCGAACCTGCTCCTCGACACGCCCGCTCTCCTTGCCTGCTTCGATGTTCAGGTTGGCCGCGCTGTCGAGGGCGAGTGCGCCACCGGCTTGCAGGCTGGCCGCTTGCAGTTGCATGTCGCCGCCGGACTTGAGCGCCAGGCGGTCATCGGCTTTCAGTTGCGTGCCCTGCAGTGCGTGCTGGGTTGTGGTGGTGTTGCTTTCATAGGTTTCGGTGGTGACGAACAACCATTTTTTGTCCCAGGCCTTGCGCTCACGCTCGATGTTCTCCTGGGCTGCGGTGTCCAGCGTGAGTTTCTGCCCTGTATTGACGTCGATCGATTTGCCCTGGCCCGTGACGGCCTGCAGCCTCAGGTCGCCGCTGGCATTGAGGTTGAGGTCACCTTGACTGCTGCGCAGTACGGCGCTATGCGGGCCGTTGTCACCGATATGCAGGCTGCCGGCGGACTGGATGTCGATGCCGTCGCGACCGTGCATGGCAATCGCCCCGACCCGCACGCCAGCGCCCTCGGCAGTGCTGACCACGCGGATGCGGCCGGCGTGCATGGCGCCGAACAGGCTGGCGTCGATGCTTGCCGGGGTGCCTGGCAGGTGCTCGACGACCTGGCCATTGGTGGCGTCGATGCGGTTGCGCCCGGCAGTCAATTGCAGGTCGTCGCGGGCGTTGAGCGTACCTTTGCTGTCGATGCGCGGGGCAATCAGTTCGAGTGCGCCGCCGTCGTTGCTCTGGCCCCCGCCGAGCACGTTCAGCGCGCCGCTGGCGCTCATCGAGTCAAGCAGGCGCACGCGACCGTCCTCGAGCTGGACATCACCGACCAGAAAACCTGCGCGGGTGGTGTTGATGAAGCTGCCGCCATTGAGGGTGATGCCGTTGCTGTTGGCGAGGATGTAGTCGGCGGGGCGGCCGAAGATTTCCTGGGGGCCTTCGATCAGCGAGGCGTTGCGGCTGACCACTTCGTTGAGGATGGTCGAGGCGGCCTGGCCCTGGAACTGGGGGTTGGCGGCCAGGGCGCCAGCCAGTTGCGACTGGCCCGATTGCAGGGCGTTGTTGAGCACCGCACCCGCCTGGCCGACGTTGTAGTCGAGGAACTGGTTGTGCGACAGGCCGCTGGCGTTGGGGGCGACGATGTCGATTACCGGTACGCCATGGGCGTTGTTGATCAGTGGTGTTCCCGCCGGGCCGGGAGTCGGTTGCAGCCCGCCTTGGGCGAGCAGGGTCGGGGAGGTGGCCATCAGCGTCAGGAAGATGCTCCAGCGCAAGGCATTGGGCGACGTCGGGACATGCAGTTTTTTGGTGTCGTTCACGGGCTTGTCTCTCTTGTTGTGGGTGAATCAGATACTCAGGTTCCATTCGAGCACCCAGACACCGGGCTCCAGGCTGCCGCGCGGCAGGTCGCTGGAGCTCAGCGCGCGCTGGTAGTCCAGGCGCAGACGCTGGCTCGGGGTGCTCAGCATCACGCCCAGGGTGGCGCCGACCATCCGCTGTGGGCTGCTGCCGTGGTCGAAACGGGTCCAGCCCAGGTCCAGGCCGAGGTGCGGGCGGATTTCCAGGGGCAGGGCGACGGACAGGGGGCGGCTCAGCGTGTTGCGCCACACGGCGCCGCTCGCGCCGGAGACGCTGTGCTGGCGAAAGCCGCGCACGGCCAGGTCGTCGGAGAGGGCAAGCTGTTCGATGGCGGGCAGGCGGTCGGGGCTGTACTGCAAGTTCAGCTCGCTCTGCCAGCGCCACTTGCCCTGGTTCAGGTACAGAAGCGTGGCGCGGTACTTGCGAAACCCGGGCTCGGCGCTCTTGCGTCCAAGCGGCTCGCGGTCGGCACCCAGCCAGTCGACGCCCTGGGCGATGCCGAGGTACGCGTTCCACAGGCCGGCTTCGAGCCAGAACAGGTTGATGCCGGCTTCCAGGGTGGTCAGCACCGGGCTTTGCTGGGCGACCTTGAGCGGGCCGAACCAGGTGGCCACGCGCTTGTGATCCAGACGCAGGCTGGCGTTGAGCATGCCTTGTTGATTGCGCCAGAGCATGCGCTCGACGCTCAGGCCTTGCAGGCTGCTGTTGCCGTGGCTGCCGATCTGGCTGCCGGGCAGCGGCGCGCGGTATTGCAGTTGGCTGGCGTTGAGGGCGAAGGTCCAGGGACCATAGGGGAGGCTGTAGTAGAGGCTGGCGCCCTGGCTGCGACCTGGCGCGTCGAATACCGTCGACAGCAGCGAAATGCGCAGGTCGTCGTTCAGGCTCAAGGGGCTGTCCAGGCCCAGCGTGAGGCTCAGCCGGTGGCGGCCGGTGAGTGCACTGCCGCGATTGTCCAGACGGCTGTCCAGGTGCCAGCGCGAGCTGATGTGGCGTGGTTCGATCTGGATGTGGGTGCCGCCAGGCAGGTCGCCGGGTCGCACGTTGGCGCCAAGATCATAGGCTCTGAGGCGATTCAACTGGTCCAGCCCTTGTTCCAGGTCAGGCAGGTGCAAGGGCTGGCCGAGCATGCCGGGGAAGGCGCTGGCCAGTGACAGCGGCAGCGCGTTGTCGAGTACGATGCTTTCGACGAATCCTTCGATAATCACGATATCGAGGGGCATGCCAGCACCTGGTTGGCGCGCCAGGTAAGGGCGGCTTGCGGGATATCCGGCTTGGACGTAGCGTTCAGTGATGGCCAGCAGCAGGCGGTTGATGTCCGCCGGCCCCATGCAACCGTGCAGCAGGGGCCGCAGGCTCTGTTCGAGGGCGGTGTTGGTGACGCGCCTGTTACCGCTCAGGTGCAGGCCGCTGACCGGCCAACATTGCTCTGCAGGCGCTGCCGATGGCGCCTGGCGCTCCAGTGTTTGCGGGGCAGAGCGGCGCTGCCATTGCTCCAGTCGCTGCTGTTGCTGCAGGTGCTGAAGCTCGCGTTGCTGGTCGCGCAGTTGCTCGCTGGCGGGATCGGCTGCAAGGGCAACCGAGCTGGTCAGCAGCGCGAGCAATGCATGGGTGATAGAGCGACAAATAGCCGGAAACGGGGTGTTCGCCATGGAAGAATTCCGCAGAGGTCGTACGGTTCGCGTACTCGTTTGCGTGGATTCTAAAAATTCGAACAGTCGTTTGGATGCGGTACGTTGCCTGCTTGGGTATCAGGCAAATAACGTTTTTGAGTCGGGATATTCTGAGGATTTGCTGTAGATGTAGGACGCCGCCCCGTCAGGCTACGCCGCCTTCCTCAGGTGGGCGCCCTGCAGCGCAGCAGTGGAAGGTGCAGGGAGCCCGCAGGCTCAGGGGCGAATCTCGATCATGGTGCCGTCCTTGACCATGCTCCACACTTCACGCATGTCGTCGTTGCGCATGGCGATGCAGCCTTCGGTCCAGTCGAGGGTGTGGAAATACCACTCCGGGTATTCTTCGTTGATCGGTGTGCCGTGGATCATGATCATGCTGCCGGCATTGACCCCTTCGCGGCGCGCCTTGGCGGCGTCGCTGATGTTCGGGTAGGAGATGTGCATGGCCAGGTTGTAGCGGTCGCTGACCTTGCGCCAGTCGAGCCAGTAGAAGCCTTCAGGGGTGCGCTTGTCGCCTTCGCGCTCCTTGGCGCCCTTGGGTTGCTTGCCCAGGGAGATGCGGTAGGTCTTGAATGGCTCGCCGCGGCTGATCAGTTGCAGGCGCCGCTCTGACTTGAGCACCAGCACCTTGTCGATCTGCGGCTGGCTGCTGCTTTGCGCAGGCCTGGCCTGGGGCTGCGTGCCCTGCGACGTGGTCGCGGGCAGGGGCTTGCGAATGATGGTCTCGGTGAACGCCGCCTGGGACACCGATGCAACGCACAAGCAGAAGAGGGCAAGCAACCAGCGCATGAAACGTATCCTGAAGTAGCTAGGTGGACGACGAAACGTTCATCGGCGGCAGGTATTCATGGCCTATGGGGTACTGCTGCCCGATGCGGTCGCGATAATAGCATTCTAGTGTCCGCGTGACGGTGCGGAAAGCCAGTTCGTTCCAGGGTATTTCATGCTCCTCGAACAAGCGCACCTCCAGGCTCTCCACACCCACGTCGAAGTCCAGGTCGGCCAGTTCTGCGCGGAAGAACACATGCACCTGGTTGATGTGCGGCAGGTCGAACAACTGATAGAGGGTGGTCGGGCCGACGCGTGCGCAGGCTTCCTCGACGGTCTCGCGGCGCGCGGCCTGGTCGAGGGTTTCGCCGTTCTCCATGAAACCAGCCGGCAGCGTCCAGAAGCCGCGGCGCGGCTCGATGGCGCGGCGGCACAGCAACACCTGGCTGCCCCAGACGGGCAAGACGCCTGCGACGATGTTGGGGTTCTGGTAGTGGATGGTCTGGCAGGAGGGGCAGACGTACCGCAGGCGGCTGTCGCCCTCGGGAATCTGCTGAATGACCGGTTGGCCGCACGCGCTGCAGAATTTCATGCTTTTATTCCTGTGTGAGCCGCTATCTTGGCGCGGCCGGCGGGGTTGCCGCAAGCCGTCGGGGCTTGGGTGCCTCGCGGCTTTGGTGCATCATGCAAGGCAGGCCTTGGAATCGAGAGTGCGTAATGCTGGACGAGCTTCTTCGCCGAATGAGCAACCATACCCCCGCGTCACTGGAGGCGGATCGCCGTTTTCCCGAGGCGGCGGTGCTGCTGCCCATTACCCGTAGCGATGAGCCCGAGCTGGTGCTCACCTTGCGTGCCAAGGGGCTTTCCACCCATGGTGGCGAGGTGGCCTTTCCGGGAGGGCGCCGCGATCCGGAAGACCCGGACCTGGTGTTCACCGCCCTGCGCGAAGCCGAGGAGGAAATCGGCCTGCCGCCGGGGTTGGTCGAGGTGATCGGCCCGCTGAGCCCGCTGATTTCGTTGCACGGACTGAAGGTTACGCCGTTCGTCGGGTTGATTCCGGATTACGTCGAGTACCAGCCCAACGATGCCGAAATCGCAGCGGTGTTCAACGTCCCGCTGTCGTTCTTTCGCCAGGACCCACGCGACCACACCCATCGCATCGACTACCAGGGGCGCAGCTGGTACGTGCCCAGCTACCGTTATGGCGACTACAAGATCTGGGGGCTGTCGGCGATCATGATCGTCGAGTTGGTCAACGTGCTGTTCGATGCCGGTATCAGCCTGCACCAGCCGCCAGAGCGCTTTATCCAGAACTGAGCGGGGCTCACCCGCCGACCGCGTCCAACCGTGAGGAACATGACATGAAATACCGCCTGGGCGACCTGCGGGTCGAAGCCCATCCCAGCAGTTGGGCCGCGCCCACTGCCACCTTGATCGGCAAGGTGCGCCTGCAGGCCCGGGCCAGTGTGTGGTTCGGCGCCGTGCTGCGCGGCGACAACGAGCTGATCGACATCGGCGAGGACAGCAATGTCCAGGACGGTACGGTGATGCACACCGACATGGGTTCGCCGCTGACCTTGGGCAAGGGCGTGACCATCGGTCACAATGCCATGCTGCATGGCTGCAGCGTCGGCGACTACAGCCTGGTCGGCATCAATGCGGTCATCCTCAACGGTGCGCGGATCGGCAAGCACTGCATCATCGGCGCCAATGCGCTGATCCCCGAGGGCAAGGAGATTCCCGACGGTTCGCTGGTGATGGGCTCGCCAGGCAAGGTGGTGCGCGAGCTGACCGAGCAGCAGATGCGCATGCTCGAAGCCAGCGCCGCGCACTATGTGCACAACGCCGAGCGCTATGCGCGGGAGCTGGTGGTCGATGAAGACTGACGAGCGGCCGGTCGCTTCGCCGTGCGTTAACGTCTGTGCGCTGGATGAGCAGGACATCTGCATCGGTTGCCAGCGTACGGTGCAGGAGATCACCCGATGGGCGCGGATGGACAATGACGAGCGCCGGGCGGTGATCAAGCTTTGCCACGAAAGGGCACTAGAGGCTGGCCTCATCCTCTAGTCTGATGCAGAACCCTGTGGTAGCGGGCATGCCCGCGAACACCGGCACAGCCGGTGCCATCCACCGCGTTGGATTCTTCGCGGGTGAACCCGCTCCCACAGGGATCACGCCGCCCTTGAAGCTGATGTTGTACCTGTGGGAGCGGGTTTACCCGCGAACTGCCCAAAGGTAATCTGTGCGGCTTGCCCACAGACTACCCGCCATGTTCTATCTCATTGCCTACATAAGCAGCGTAGTGCTGATCAACTACGCCTTCTCCAGTGCCCCGCACCTGGACGTGATCTGGTCCGCCTGGGGCGGTCTGGTGTTCATCCTGCGCGACATGGTGCAGACCCGTTACGGGCATGGCGCGCTGATTGCGATGCTGGCGGCGCTGGTGCTGTCCTACGCGACTTCGGAGCCGGCCATCGCCCTGGCCAGTGCTACGGCCTTCTTCGTGTCCGAACTGATCGACTGGCTGGTGTTCAGCGTCACCCGCAGGCCCCTGCGTGACCGTTTGTGGCTGAGCTCGGCGCTGAGTATTCCGGTGGACACCTTCATCTTCTTCGGCATGATCGGTGCGCTGACGCCTGCCGTGATCGGCACGGCGATGGCCTCGAAGTTCGCCGGTGTAACGGCGGTCTGGCTGATCATGGCATGGCGGGCGCGACGCGCGCTGGCGGTGGGTTGATCCGCGCCCGATTGATGTAGAATACCGGTCCTTTTTCAGCGGGCAGCACCAGCCGGCGCGCCCCGGACGCCTTCGAGGACCTGAAATGACCCGTATCGGAACCCCATTGTCGCCGACTGCGACCCGCGTACTGCTGTGTGGCTGCGGCGAACTGGGCAAGGAAGTGGTGATCGAGCTGCAGCGCCTGGGTGTCGAGGTGATCGCTGTTGACCGTTACGCCAACGCGCCTGCCATGCAGGTCGCGCACCGTAGCCATGTGATCAACATGCTCGACGGCGTCGCCCTGCGTGCGGTGATCGAAGCTGAAAAACCGCACTACATCGTGCCGGAAATCGAGGCCATCGCCACCGCTACGCTGGTCGAGCTGGAAAACGAAGGTTTCAACGTGGTGCCGACCGCCCGCGCCACCCAGCTGACCATGAACCGTGAAGGCATCCGTCGCCTGGCGGCTGAAGAGCTGCAGCTGCCGACCTCGCCCTATCACTTCGCCGACACCTATGAAGACTTTGCCAAGGGCGTGGCCGATGTTGGCTACCCGTGCGTGGTCAAGCCGGTAATGAGCTCGTCGGGCAAGGGCCAGAGCCTGCTGCGCAGCGATGCCGACCTGCAGAAAGCCTGGGACTACGCCCAGGAAGGCGGGCGTGCCGGCAAGGGCCGGGTGATCGTCGAAGGTTTCATCGATTTCGAGTACGAAATCACCTTGCTGACCGTGCGTCACGTGGGCGGCACCACCTTCCTCGCGCCGGTCGGTCACCGCCAGGAGAAGGGCGACTATCAGGAGTCCTGGCAGCCTCAGGCGATGAGTCCGAAGGCGCTGGCCGAGTCGCAGCGTGTGGCCCAGGCCGTCACCGATGCGCTGGGCGGCCGTGGCCTGTTCGGCGTCGAGCTGTTCGTCAAGGGCGACCAGGTGTGGTTCAGCGAAGTGTCGCCACGTCCGCATGACACTGGTCTGGTCACCTTGATTTCCCAGGACCTGTCGCAGTTCGCCCTGCATGCCCGTGCGATTCTCGGCCTGCCGATCCCGGTGGTGCGTCAGTTCGGACCGTCGGCCTCGGCAGTGATCCTGCCCGAGGGCCAGTCACAGCAGACCAGCTTCGCCAACCTGGGCGCAGCGCTGAGCGAGCCAGACACCGCCATTCGCCTGTTCGGCAAGCCGGAAATCAATGGCACCCGCCGCATGGGCGTGTGCCTGGCCCGCGACGAGTCGGTCGAAGCGGCACGGGCCAAGGCGACCCGTGCTTCGCAGGCGGTCAAGGTCGAGTTCTGATCTGAGATCGCACGGGGCTGCCGAGCAGCCCATTCGCGGGCAAGCCCGCTCCTGCAGACTCCTGCAGGAGCGGGCTTGCTTCAACTGCTCAAAGCTCGGTATGGCGGGTTTCCTTCAGGCACAGCACGGCAATCAGGCTGATCACCGCCGCCACCGACACATATCCCCCCACCCAGCTCAAACCGCCCATGCTCACCAGTTGCTGGGCGAAGAACGGTGCCGCCGAGGCGCCGACGATGCCGCCCAGGTTGTAGGCCGCCGAGGCCCCGGTGTAACGCACGTGGGTCGGAAACAGCTCAGGCAGCAGCGCGCCCATCGGTGCGAAGGTCACGCCCATCAGGAACAGTTCGATCGCCAGGAACAGCGCCACGCCGGCAGTGGAGCCCGAGGTCAGCAGGGGTTCCATGGTGAAGCCTGAGGCAATGGCCAGCAGGCCGCCGACGATCAGCACCGGCTTGCGCCCATAGCGGTCGCTCAGCCAGGCCGACAGCGGCGTAGCCAGGGCCATGAACACCACGGCGAAGCACAGCAGGCCGAGGAAGGTTTCGCGGCTGTAGCCCAGCGTCGACACGCCGTAGCTCAGCGAGAATACCGTGGAGATGTAGAACAGTGCGTAGCACACCACCATCGCCGCAGCGCCCAGCAAGGTGGGCATCCAGTATTTGGCGAACAGGTCGACAACCGGCATTTTCACCCGCTCTTGACGGGCTACGGCCTTGGCGAACACCGGGCTTTCCTCGAGCTTCAGGCGTACGTACAGCCCCACCAGCACCAGGGCAGCGCTGAGCAGGAACGGAATGCGCCAGCCCCACTCACGGAACTGCTCGTCGCTGAGCACCAGTGCCAGGGTCAGGAACAGACCGTTGGCGGCGAGGAAACCAATCGACGGGCCCAACTGCGGGAACATGCCGAACCAGGCGCGCTTGCCGGGTGGTGCGTTCTCGGTGGCGAGCAGGGCCGCGCCACCCCATTCGCCGCCCAACCCCAGCCCCTGGCCGAAGCGCAGCACGCAAAGGATGATCGGTGCCCACACGCCGATGCTGTCATAGCCTGGCAGTACACCGATCAGCGTGGTGGATACGCCCATCAGCAGCAATGACGCGACCAGGGTCGACTTGCGCCCGATGCGATCACCGAAGTGGCCGAACAAGGCCGAGCCCAGCGGTCGGGCAAGGAAGGCGATACCGAAGGTGAGAAAGGCTGCCAGCATCTGCGCGGTGCCTGAGCCGGACGGGAAGAATACCGGCCCGATCACCAGCGCAGCGGCCGTGGCGTACACGTAGAAATCGTAGAACTCGATGGCGGTGCCGATGAAGCTGGCGGTGGCGACCCGGGCGGGCGAATTGACCGGGGTCGCCGAGTCAGGCTCGGCGTAGGTGCTGCTGGTTGTCATGCGTAGGTCCCTGAACAGTCGTTCGCGCGGCCGAGCAGGCGGGCCGCAGCGTATTGTTGTGGTTCGCCAGGCTGACGAGGGCCCAAGGGGTGGCAGGGAGCGGGCGCTGCTCGGGGTAGGACGCAGGGCTGCTGGCACGTCAGTGAGGCGGACTGGCCGTGGGGCGCCGGGTGCGGGTAGCAGGCGGGACGGCAGGGCTGGGTAAGCGTGGCCCGAGTATAGCTATCGGGTTACGGTCCAGACCAGTACCTTACTGGCGCAATTGTCCTCGGTTTCGAGGATTTCCAGGCGGTAGCGTCCGACTTTCAGGCATACCGCGCTTGCCGGGATGCTTTCCAGTGCTTCGGTGACCAGGCCATTGAGGGTTTTCGGGCCGCCGTCGCAGGGCAGGTGCCATCCCAGGCTGCGGTTGAGCTCGCGCAGCGAGGCGGTGCCTTCGATGATGAAGCGGCCATCGGGCTGGGGATGGATATGGGGGTTGTCCAGGCTCTGTTCGTCCTCGAACTCGCCGACGATCTCTTCAAGGATGTCTTCGAGCGTTACGATCCCCAGCACTTCGCCGTACTCGTCCACGACCACGCCCATTCGCCGCTGCTGCTTGTGGAAGTTCAGCAGTTGCATTTGCAGCGGGGTGCTTTCCGGGACGAAGTAGGGCTCGTAGCAGGCGGCCTGCAGCTTCTCCAGGGTCAGTTCGGCGCGTGGCAGCAGGTGGCTGATGAGCTTGGTGTTGAGGATCGCTTCGACCTGGTTGATGTCGTTGTGATAGACGGGCAGGCGGGTGTGGCGGCTGAGGATCAACTGTTCGATGACCTGTTCGATCGGGTCGTCGAGGTTGATGCCGTCGACTTCGTTGCGCGGGACCAGAATGTCGTTGACGGTAATCTTGTCCAGCGCTTGCAGGCCCTCGAGCAGGCCCTGGCGTGGTGGTTCGTGGGGCTCGTCGTCATCCTGGGCGTCTTCATCCTGTGGGTGCAGGGCGACGGCGTTGGGCTGTACGCGCAATGGGCGCAGGATCAGCTTGGCCGTGCCGTCGAGCAGGCAGGCCACAGGCTGCAGTGCCGCCAGTGGCAGCTTGAGCAGGCTGGCGCCAAGGCTGACATAGGCCTGTGGGTTGCGCCGGGCCAGGCGCCTTGGCAGGTATTCGGTCAGCACCAGCAGTGCCAGCGTGGCGCACAGCCCGGCCAGCCAGAAACCATGCTCGCCGCTGTAGCGCTGGCCGATCAGGCATGCCAGGCCCAGCACCAGCAATCTGCCCAGGCTGGCACAGAGCACCAAGGCCTGGGCGGGCAGGGTGGGCTGTTCGGCTTCACCGGCGCGGGCGTGGCCGTTGAGCTGCTGGCGGGCGGCCTCGACCGCGCTGAACAGCGCCGACCACAGCAGCGCCAGTATCAGGGTGCCGAGCAGCGGGGCGTACGGCAAAGTGTCCATGATTGCCCGTCAGATGTGCAGGATGAATTCGCGAACCAGCTTGCTGCCAAAATAGGCCAGCATCAGCAGGCAGAAGCCCGCCAGGGTCCAGCGGATCGCCTTGTGCCCGCGCCATCCCAGGCGATTGCGCCCCCACAGCAGGACGCTGAACACGATCCAGGCCAGGCACGACAGCGAGGTCTTGTGTACCAAGTGCTGGGCGAACAGGTTCTCGAAGAACAGCCAACCGGAGATCAGCGAAAGCGACAGGAAGATCCAGCCCGCCCAGAGAAAGCCGAACAGCAGGCTTTCCATTGTTTGCAGTGGAGGGAAGTTGCGGATCAGCCCCGAGGGGTGCTTGTGCTTGAGCTGGTGGTCCTGGAGCAACAGCAGCAACGCCTGGACCACGGCGATGGTGAACAGGCCATAGGCGAGGATCGACAGCAGGATGTGCGCCAGGATGCCGGGTTCTTCATTGACCAGCGGCACGGTGCCCGCCGGTGCGAACTGTGCCAGCAGCGCCGTCACTGCCCCCAGCGGGAACAGCAGCACCAGCAGGTTCTCCACCGGAATGCTCAGGCAGGCGAGCAACGTCAGGGCGATCACTGCGGTGGCGATCAGGCTGGCGGCGCTGAAGAAGTCGAGGCTCAGGCCCAGCGGGGTGAGCAACTGGAAGAACAGGGCGCAGGTCTGTGCGACAACGGCAATCACGCCCAGCAGGCCGAGCAGGCGTTTGTCGACCTTGGCACCCTGTGCCAGGCGCGAACCTTGATAGGCCGTCGCGGCAATATAAAGGATGGCTGCGATCAGGTTGGGGATGAGGCTGGGTGAGGAGAGCATAGGTCCTGGTAGGCGAGCCCTTAAAGGAGGGAAGTTTGGCATAGAACGCGGTTGCCTAGGAAGACTGCAGACCGCCTCGGCCTTTTCGCGGCCAAGCCTGTTCCTGCAGCCCCTGAGTTTCTTGGGCGCGGGCTGCCCGCGAACGGCCCCCCGATCACCGCTCGGCACCAAGGTGTGCGCCACCGCCGCTCTCCGTTATAATGCGCGGCTTGCTGTGCCCTTCGCGTGTGGATATCCGCCAGGGCACCTGAACAACCTCGGCTTTATTGGGCCTGAAAGGATCACCATGTTCGAAAACCTGACCGACCGCCTGTCACAGACGCTGCGCCATGTCACCGGCAAGGCCAAGCTGACCGAAGAGAACATCAAGGACACGTTGCGTGAAGTGCGCATGGCCCTGCTCGAGGCCGACGTCGCCCTGCCGGTGGTCAAGGACTTCGTCAACAGCATCAAGGAGCGTGCGGTCGGCACCGAGGTGTCGCGCAGCCTGACGCCGGGCCAGGCGTTCGTGAAGATCGTCCAGGCCGAGCTGGAAAGCCTGATGGGCGCGGCCAACGAAGACCTCGCACTCAATGCCGCTCCGCCAGCCGTGGTACTGATGGCAGGCCTGCAGGGCGCGGGCAAGACCACCACTGCCGGCAAGCTGGCGCGCTTCCTGAAAGACCGCAAGAAAAAGACCGTCATGGTGGTGTCCGCCGACGTCTACCGCCCGGCGGCGATCAAGCAGCTCGAAACCCTGGCCAACGACATCGGCGTGACCTTCTTCCCGTCCGACATCAGCCAGAAGCCGGTCGATATCGCCGAGGCGGCGATTCGCGAAGCCAAGATCAAGTTCATCGACGTGGTCATCCTCGATACCGCCGGCCGTCTGCACATCGACGCCGACATGATGGACGAGATCAAGGCCCTGCACGCAGCGGTCAAGCCGGTCGAGACGCTGTTCGTGGTCGATGCCATGACCGGCCAGGACGCCGCCAACACCGCCAAGGCCTTCGGTGAGGCGCTGCCGCTGACCGGCGTGGTGCTGACCAAGGTCGATGGTGATGCCCGTGGCGGTGCCGCGCTGTCGGTGCGCGCCATTACCGGCAAGCCGATCAAGTTCATCGGTATGGGCGAGAAGACCGAAGCCCTCGAGCCTTTCCACCCCGACCGCATCGCCTCGCGCATCCTCGGCATGGGCGACGTGCTCAGCCTGATCGAGCAGGCCGAGCAGAACATCGACAAGGCCAAGGCCGACAAGCTGGCCAAGAAGCTGAAGAAGGGCAAGGGCTTCGACCTCGAAGACTTCCGCGACCAACTGCAGCAGATGAAGAACATGGGCGGCCTGGGTGGCCTGATGGACAAGCTGCCCAGCATCGGTGGCGTCAACCTGTCGCAGATGGGCAACGCGCAGGGTGCGGCCGAGAAGCAATTCAAGCAGATGGAAGCGATCATCAACTCCATGACCCCTGCCGAGCGCCGTGACCCCGACCTGATCAGCGGTTCGCGCAAGCGCCGTATCGCCCTGGGTTCCGGCACGCAGGTGCAGGATATCGGCCGGCTGATCAAGCAGCACAAGCAGATGCAGAAGATGATGAAGAAATTCTCCGCCAAGGGCGGCATGGCCAAGATGATGCGTGGCCTGGGCGGGATGCTGCCGGGCGGCGGCATGCCGAAGCTGTAACCGAATCCGCTTGGTCGCCTTGATAGGCGGCCAGGCAGACCCCGCCTTGGCGGGAAAGCGCCGCAAAACAGCGGCTTAAGCGGCAGGTCTGGATTGCTTTGCATGGCTCTTGCGAAAAAGCCATTTGCAAATGTCCGTGTATTCCCTGAGAATATGCGGCCTTTTGGGCACCCGTGTGCCTATTTGGCATTCAGATTTGCAGCACTGACTGCAGTACCGACTATAGGAACGATGTTCACATGGTAACCATTCGTCTGGCCCGTGGCGGCTCGAAAAAGCGCCCTTTCTACCACCTGACCGTGACCAACTCGCGTAACGCCCGTGACGGCCGTTTCGTTGAGCGCGTTGGCTTCTTCAACCCGATCGCCTCGGGCGCCGAAGTCAAGCTGTCGGTCAACCAGGAACGCGTCACCTACTGGCTGAGCCAGGGCGCGCAGCCGTCTGAGCGTGTTGCTCAGCTGCTGAAGGACGCTGCCAAGGCTGCTGCCTGAGCAGTATGAACGCGACGCCAGAAAAGGCTGACGACCTCATCGTCGTTGGCAAGATTTTTTCGGTTCACGGCGTTCGCGGCGAGGTGAAGGTGTATTCCTTTACCGATCCGATTGAAAACCTGTTGGATTATCCGCGCTGGACGCTTCGGCACGAAGGCAAGGTAAAGCAGGTCGAGCTGGTCAGCGGTCGTGGCTCCCAGAAGGGCCTGGTCGTGAAACTGAAAGGCCTCGACGATCGCGATGAAGCCCGTCTTCTGAGCGGTTACGAAATCTGCATTGCGCGGAGCCTTTTGCCCAACCTGGCCGCCGACGAGTACTACTGGTACCAGTTGCAGGGCCTGAAGGTCATCAACCAGGACGAACAACTGTTCGGCAAGGTCGATCACCTGTTGGAGACCGGTGCGAACGATGTAATGGTGGTCAAGCCTTGCGCAGGCAGCCTGGATGATCGCGAGCGTCTGTTGCCCTATACGGAGCAATGTGTGCTGGCAATCGACCTGGAAGCAGGTGTGATGCGAGTCGAATGGGACGCGGATTTCTAGACGATGGGTAACCTTCGAGTAGAAGTCGTCACGTTGTTCCCCGAGATGTTCTCGGCCATCACGGAGTACGGCATTACCAGTCGTGCGGTGAAACAGGGGTTGCTGCAAGTGACCTGCTGGAACCCACGGGACTACACCACTGATCGCCACCACACGGTGGATGATCGGCCGTTTGGCGGTGGTCCGGGCATGGTGATGAAGATCAAGCCTCTGGAAGACGCCCTGGCCAGTGCCAGGCAGGCAACCGGAGCATCGGCGAAGGTGATCTACCTCTCGCCACAAGGCTGCAAGCTGACTCAGCAGGCGGTCAAAGGCCTGGCCGAACAGGAATCGTTGATCCTGATCGCCGGTCGTTATGAAGGCATCGACGAGCGTTTTATCGAAGCTCATGTCGATGAGGAGTGGTCGATTGGTGACTATGTACTTTCCGGTGGCGAGCTGCCGGCCATGGTACTGATCGATGCGGTTACGCGGCTGCTGCCCGGAGCTTTAGGGCATGTGGACTCGGCGGAGGAAGACTCCTTCACCGATGGTCTGCTGGATTGCCCGCACTACACCCGACCTGAGGTGTATGCGGATCAGCGTGTACCCGACGTGTTGCTAAGTGGCAACCATGCACACATCCGGCGTTGGAGAATGAAGCAGTCCCTTGGTAGGACCTTCGAACGACGCGCCGATCTTCTGGAAAGTCGCTCGCTTTCTGGAGAAGAGAAGAAGCTGCTCGAGGAATACCTCCGCGAGCGGGACGATAGTTAACGTATCGATGGTGGATCGAGTTATCCATCTTAGGAGCACAGCATGACCAACAAGATCATCCAGCAGCTCGAAGCCGAGCAGATGAGCAAGGAAATCCCGACCTTCGCACCAGGCGACACCATTGTCGTTCAGGTTAAAGTGAAGGAAGGCGATCGCTCGCGTCTGCAGGCGTTCGAAGGCGTTGTTATCGCCAAGCGTAACCGCGGTCTGAACAGCGCTTTCACCGTGCGCAAGATCTCCAGCGGCGTTGGCGTAGAGCGTACCTTCCAGACCTACAGCCCACAGATCGACAGCCTGGCCGTGAAACGTCGTGGTGACGTGCGTAAAGCCAAGCTGTACTACCTGCGCGACCTGTCCGGCAAAGCCGCTCGCATCAAGGAAAAACTGTCCTGAGTGCAGTTTGACCGGTGGCTTCGGCCACCTTGCGAGAGAAAAAGCAGCCTTCGGGCTGCTTTTTTGCATTCTGTGGTATTGGTGTTGCCTGCTTCGCGGGTCGCTCCGCTGCCATTCCCTTGCAATGTGAGTACCCCATGACCACCACCCCAAGAGATCAGGAAATCCAGCGGCGTACCGAGCTGTCGATCACTCGCGTGACCAAGGCCGTTTTCCCCAACACCACCAACCACCACAACACCTTGTTCGGCGGCACCGCGCTGGCCTGGATGGACGAGGTGTCGTTCATCGCCGCTACGCGTTTCTGCCGCCTGCCGCTGGTGACCGTGTCCACTGACCGCATCGACTTCAAGCACCCGATCCCGGCGGGCTCGATCGTCGAGCTGGTTGGCAGCGTGATCAAGGTGGGCAATACCAGCTTGCAGGTACAGGTCGATGTGTTCGTCGAGAACATGTACCTCGACGGCCGCGAGCGTGCGATTCATGGGGTTTTCAGCTTCGTCGCCATCGACGAGGACAAGCGGCCGGTGCCAGTACTGGCCCAGGCCTGAGTTCTCCAGTGCGCGCCCTTTCGCGGGGAAACCCACAGGTGCTACGCGATCCCTGTAGGAGCGGGTTTACCCGCGAAGAGGCCGATACAGACAACAATTATGCGTCTGTGAAACACTAGCCCACTTTCAACACCCAGCAGCCCTCCGAATGCCCGCCCTGGACCACCCCCTGATCGATCAGTTTCTCGATGCCCTCTGGCTGGAAAAAGGCCTGTCCGACAACACCCGCGTTTCCTACCGCAGCGACCTGGCCCTGTTCAATGGCTGGTTGCAGGAGCGTGGCGTGACGTTGCCCGATGCAGGTCGCGATTCGATCCTCGACCACCTTGCCTGGCGCTTCGATCAGGGTTACAAGCCGCGTTCCACTGCACGTTTTCTCTCTGGAGTGCGTGGTTTTTATCGTTATCTGCTGCGGGAAAAGCTCATAGGTGTCGACCCGACCTTGCAGGTCGATATGCCGCAACTGGGTAGGCCTTTGCCCAAGTCCCTGTCTGAAGCGGATGTCGAAGCGTTGCTCAAGGCGCCGGACCTGGCCGAAGCCATCGGCCAGCGCGACCGCGCCATGCTCGAGGTGCTCTACGCCTGCGGCCTGCGGGTCACCGAGCTGGTGAGCCTGACCCTCGATCAGGTCAACCTGCGCCAGGGCGTGCTGCGGGTGATGGGCAAAGGCAGCAAGGAGCGCCTGGTGCCGATGGGCGAGGAGGCGGTGCTGTGGATCGAGCGCTACCTGCGTGACGGCCGGGCCGAGCTGCTCAACGGGCGCCCCAGCGATGTGCTGTTCCCCAGCCTGCGGGGCGAGGAAATGACCCGCCAGACCTTCTGGCACCGCATCAAGCATCACGCCCGCGTGGCGGGGATCGACAAGCCGCTGTCACCGCACACCCTGCGCCATGCATTCGCTACGCATCTGCTCAATCACGGGGCCGACCTGAGGGTGGTGCAGATGCTGTTGGGGCACAGCGACCTTTCCACCACGCAGATCTACACCCACGTCGCCAAGGCACGTTTGCAGCAGTTGCACGCCCAGCACCATCCGCGTGGATGAATGATTTTCATGTTCCGCCCGGCGGCCATCAGACAGTGATTTCGCTGCGGCCTGATGTGGTAGGCTTGAGCGGTTTGCACCAGGGACCGCCCGGTCGCCGCGATTTTTCCGCAGGCGACGTCCTCCGGTCCCCGTCCGCCTTCAGGAGTACCCCATGCGCGTGACCCAGATTTTTGCCGCCGCCGCCCTGGCGCTGGCCAGTACCTTTGCCGTTGCTGCGGCCACCGACGTCACTGCCGGTGCCGAGCAGGCCATTCGCAACACACTCAAGACCCTGGAATTGGAAGTACCGATCGAAAGCGTCGCCAGCAGCCCGGTCGGCGGCTTGTACGAAGTCAAGCTGCAGGGCGGTCGCGTGCTCTATGCCAGCGCAGACGGCCAGTTCGTCATGCAGGGCTACCTGTACCAGATCCAGGATGGCAAGCCGGTCAACCTGACCGAGAAAACCGAACGCCAGGGTATCGCCAAGCTGATCAACGGCATTCCTGCGGCTGAGATGGTGGTTTACCCGGCCAAGGGCGAAACCAAATCGCACATCACCGTGTTCACCGACACGACCTGCCCGTACTGCCACAAGCTGCACGCCGAAGTGCCAGAGCTGAACAAGCGCGGTATCGAAGTGCGCTATGTCGCCTTCCCGCGCCAGGGCCTGGGCTCGCCGGGTGACGAGCAACTGCAGGCCGTCTGGTGCTCCAGCGATCGCCGTGCGGCGATGGACAAGATGGTCGACGGCAAGGAAATCAAGGCGGCCAAGTGCGCCAACCCGGTCAGCAAGCAGTTCCAGCTCGGCCAGTCGATCGGTGTCAACGGCACGCCAGCGATCGTGCTTGAAAGCGGCCAGGTGATCCCGGGCTACCAGCCGGCACCGCAGGTGGCCAAGCTGGCCCTGGCCGGCCAGGCGCACGCCGCCAAGTAATTCATTCAATACGCCGTCGTCATGGGGTGACGGCATGTTTCACGGTCGGCGCAGGTGCCGGCCGTTCAATGGGGAGTTCACAGTGAAACCGGTCAAAGTAGGCATCTGTGGGTTGGGGACCGTCGGTGGCGGTACCTTCAATGTACTTCAGCGCAACGCCGAGGAGATTGCCCGCCGTGCCGGGCGCGGTATTGAAGTGGCTCAGATTGCCATGCGCTCGCAGAACCCGAACTGCCAGATTACCGGTACCCCCATTACCGCTGATGTGTTCGAAGTCGCGACCAACCCCGAAATCGACATCGTCATCGAGCTGATCGGTGGCTACACCATTGCCCGCGATCTGGTGCTCAAGGCCATCGAGAACGGCAAGCACGTGGTCACCGCCAACAAGGCGCTGATTGCCGTGCACGGCAACGAAATTTTTGCCAAGGCCCGTGAAAAGGGCGTGATCGTGGCCTTCGAGGCGGCAGTTGCCGGCGGTATCCCGGTGATCAAGGCGATCCGCGAAGGCCTCTCGGCCAACCGCATCAACTGGTTGGCCGGGATCATCAACGGCACCGGCAACTTCATCCTCACCGAAATGCGTGAAAAGGGCCGTGCCTTCCCTGACGTGCTGGCCGAAGCCCAGGCGCTGGGTTACGCCGAAGCCGATCCGACCTTCGACGTCGAGGGCATCGATGCTGCGCACAAGCTGACCATCCTGGCCTCCATCGCCTTTGGTATTCCGCTGCAGTTCGACAAGGCCTACACCGAGGGCATCACCCGCCTGACCACTGCCGATGTCAACTACGCCGAAGCCCTGGGCTATCGCATCAAGCACCTGGGCGTGGCCCGCCGTACCGCCGACGGCATCGAGCTGCGCGTGCACCCGACGCTGATCCCGAGCGACCGCCTGATCGCCAACGTCAACGGCGTGATGAACGCGGTGATGGTCAACGGTGATGCTGCAGGGTCTACGCTTTATTACGGTGCCGGTGCCGGCATGGAGCCGACCGCTTCGTCGGTGGTCGCCGACCTGGTCGACGTGGTGCGTGCCATGACCTCCGACCCGGAAAACCGCGTTCCGCACCTGGCCTTCCAGCCGGATTCGCTGTCGGCGCACCCGATCCTGCCGATCGAGGCTTGCGAAAGTGCCTACTACCTGCGTATCCAGGCCAAGGATCACCCAGGCGTGCTGGCCCAGGTCGCCAGCATCCTGTCCGAGCGTGGCATCAACATAGAGTCGATCATGCAGAAGGAAGCCGAGGAGCAGGACGGCCTGGTGCCGATGATCCTGCTGACGCACGGCGTGGTCGAGCAGCGTATCAACGATGCTATCGTCGCCCTTGAAGCCCTGCAGGATGTGGTCGGCAACGTCGTGCGCATCCGCGTCGAACAGCTCAATTAATTCAGCGGCGGGCCGCGACGGCGGCCCGCGCCCAGAACCGAAGGTTTGCACAATGCGCTATATCAGTACTCGCGGCCAGGCGCCGGCCCTGAATTTCGAAGACGTCCTGCTGGCTGGCCTTGCCAGTGATGGCGGCCTGTACGTGCCGGAGAACCTGCCGCGCTTCACCCAGGAAGAGATCGCGTCCTGGGCCGGCCTGCCGTACCACGAACTGGCCTTCCGGGTGATGCGCCCGTTCGTCACCGGCAGCATCGCCGACGCCGACTTCAAGAAGATCCTGGAGGAAACCTACGGTGCCTTCGCCCATGCCGCGGTGGCGCCGCTGCGCCAGTTGAATGGCAACGAGTGGGTGATGGAACTGTTCCACGGCCCAACGCTGGCGTTCAAGGACTTCGCCCTGCAACTGCTCGGCCGTCTGCTCGACCACGTGCTGGTCAAGCGTGGCGAGCGCGTGGTGATTGTCGGCGCCACCAGCGGCGATACCGGTTCTGCCGCCATCGAAGGCTGCCGCCGTTGCGACAACGTCGACATCTTCATCCTGCACCCGCACCAGCGTGTGTCGGAAGTTCAGCGCCGGCAGATGACCACCATCCTCGGTGACAACATCCACAACATCGCCATCGAAGGCAACTTCGACGACTGCCAGGAAATGGTCAAGGCCAGCTTCGCCGATCAGTCCTTCCTCAAGGGCACTCGCCTGGTGGCGGTCAACTCGATCAACTGGGCGCGGATCATGGCCCAGATCGTCTACTACTTCCATGCAGCACTGCAGTTGGGCGGCCCGGCGCGCTCGATCGCGTTCTCGGTCCCGACCGGCAACTTTGGCGACATCTTTGCCGGTTACCTGGCACGCAACATGGGCCTGCCGATCAGCCAACTGGTGGTGGCCACCAACCGCAACGACATCCTGCACCGCTTCATGAGCGGCAACCAGTACGTCAAGGATGCCCTGCACCCAACGTTGTCGCCGTCGATGGACATCATGGTCTCGTCCAACTTCGAGCGCCTGCTGTTCGACCTGCACGGTCGCAACGGCGCAGCGATCGCCGAGTTGATGGCCAACTTCAAGCAAGGTGGCGGTTTCAGCGTGGAGCAGGATCGCTGGACCGAGGCGCGCAAGCTGTTCGACTCCCTGGCGGTGAGCGACGAGCAGACCTGCGAGACCATCGCCGAGGTGTTCAAGGCCACCGGCGAAGTGCTTGATCCGCACACCGCAATCGGCGTCAAGGCCGCTCGCGAGTGCCGTCGCAGCCTGGACACGCCGATGGTGGTGCTGGGCACCGCGCATCCGGTCAAATTCCCCGAAGCGGTGGAGAAGGCCGGTGTCGGCAAGGCCCTCGAGTTGCCGGCGCACTTGAGCGACCTGTTCAGCCGCGAGGAGCGTTGCACGGTCCTGGCCAATGACCTGAAGGTGGTCCAGGCCTTCGTCAGCCAGCACGGCAACCGAGGCAAGCCGCTGTAATACGCGGCACTCGAGAGCATTGGGCGGGGCAAGTCGGAACATCGGCTTGCCCCGTTTGCGTTTGAGCGGTTCTTTTAATTACAGAATCATCCTTCGTCTTTTCAGGCTTTTCCTATTTGAGTCCCTATGCTGCTTTTCTAGAGTGGGCGCCCTGTCCATCAGGGTTCGCAGCCCTCAGGAGCGGCTCATGCACCGGCTCAACATTCTTATCGTCCAGTCTCGTCCCGCCCAGCAGATCGCCCTGCACCAGGCCTGCAATGCCCTGGGGGTTTTCAACGTGCGCATCGCCTGCGATCTGGCCAGCGCCAAGGCAAGCATGGCGCAGATGCAAGCCTTGGACATGCTCATCATCGACCATGGCATGCCGGCGCTGAGCGCCCAGGCACTGTTGAAACACGTGACCCGGCAAGGCCAGGCGCGTGCGCTGCTGTTCGTCGGACATCCCCCTGTGCGCGGCCCTGATCTCGCGGTCGAGGCCCAGCGTCAGGGGCAGTGGGTGGTTGCCCAATTGCCCTGGCCGTTGTCGGTGAGGGGGTTGCAGGCGGCATTGCAGCGGCTGCGTCGGCCGCCGCGCAGGAACTCCGGGCGGGATATCGAAACGGTCATGTTGCCCACGCATGCTCGCTGATACAGGCGCGTGCGGGCGAACTTTCCGAAGTGCCTGGCGGTCAGTTCCGATAGGTCCCCGACAAAGCGAGTACGCCGGATGGAAAGAATCTGCTCCCTGCTCAACGATGCCCTGTCCCCTTATCACACCCGCCTCGACGAAGTAGATGCGCGCGGCAATCGCCAACTCACCTTGCTCGATGCGCAGGGCAACGAGGTGTTGCGCCGCGCCGTGAGTGTGCGCCAGCTACAGGAGCAACGCTTGCTGGTCGATCTGGTCGACGGTCTGCACCGCGACCTGCAGATCGTCGAGGGGCGTCTGCAGCCTTGTGTGATCGCGGCCTTGCAACACCGACATCAACCTCAGGGAACCTTTGCCTGAGTGTCTCGTCAGACTTTATAGGGTGTTCGAACGCTGCTTTGCTCCGGTAGCGTTGGATCGCCGTACAGAGTCCGCTAAAGGGCTTTGAGTTGACCCCGGATGTCTTCCCCAGCATCCGGGGTTTCTTTTGTCTGCGTCATGGCTGGACGTTGGCTGCAGAGGGAAGCTCCTCGACCAGGTGCCGTGTCTGCTCCAGGTACTCTGTGCGCAGTTCGGGGTCGAGCCAGCTGGCGTAGAACTCGGGGAGTACTTCCTGGCGCAGGTGCGGCAACAGCTTGTCGATATGGGCGATGGCTTCGCGTCCCAGTGGCGTGTCGGAGCAGCCCACATGCAGAAACTGGTAGCGATTCGCCCCCTTGATCGGGTGGAACTGGTAGCTGTCCAGCGAGCCGCCCTGCTGCTGGATCAGGTAGCGCACCTCCGGCCAGTAGCCCAGGACCAGTTGCAGGCGCCCCAGTTGCTGCATCTGCAGGAGGTTGGCGGTGGCATCGTTGCCGTAGTGGCGGCTCAGGGTGGTTTCTGGCAACTGGCTCAGGATCTCGTCGACCACGACCCCGTAGCTGCGCTGGGCCACTATTCCCAGCTTCAGGCCTGGTCGTACCAGCATCTGCTTCAGGTCCACAGGCGTGCCTTCCTCGGACTCTTCCAGTAGTCCCAGGTCTGCCTTGCGGATGATCAGCCCGCCACTGAGGATGGGCAGGGAGGGTTGGGAGAAATGCACGAAATGGGCGCGTTCCGGTGTCCATAGCAGGGTCGGGTCGCAGGTGAAGTTGCGTTCCTGGAGCATCTGGATGCCGCGCGCGCGATTTACCCGAAGGATTGTGTGATCGTACTCGGGCATCTGCTCGATGAGCAGAGGCAGCATGCGATCGACCACGCCCTGGCCCTTTTCCTGGCCTTCGAAAATGGTGAACGGTGGCAGGTCGCGTACCAGCCAGGTCAGGCGCTCGCGGGCCTGGCCCTGCTGCCAGGGCAGCAGCAGGACGCAGAGCAGCACAAACATGCGCATCATGCTTGCTCGACGCCCGATCAGACCGCCCCCTGCTCGCGCAGGCGTGCCACCTCGGCAGTGCTATAGCCCAGCCCGGCGAGCAGTGTCGCCGTGTGCTCTCCCAGCGCAGGCCCGACCCACTCCGTGGAGCCGGGTGTCTGCGACAGCTTGGGCACGATACCCGGCATCTTGAAGGGCTTGCCGTCTGGGAGCTTCGCCTGAAGGAACATTTCCCGGGCGAGGAATTGCGGGTCGCTGAACATGTCCTCGGCCGAATAGATGCGGCTGGCAGGCACGCCTGCGTCGTTCAGCGCCTGCATCACCTGTTCCAGCGGCAGGCTGTTGACCCAGCGGTCGATCACCCCGTACAGCTCGTCGCGACGCAGGTCACGGCCATCGTTGCTGGCCAGGGTTGCATCCTCGGCGAGGTCGTCGCGGCCGATGGCCTGCATGAAGCGTTTGAAGATCGCATCGCCGTTGGCGCCGATCTGCACGTGCCGGCCGTCGGCGCTGGTGTGGATGGAGGAGGGGGTGATGCCCGGCATGATGTTGCCGGTGCGCTCGCGAATGAAACCGAACACATCGAACTCCGGCACCATGCTTTCCATCATCGCGAAGATTGCCTCGTACAGCGCCACATCCACCACCTGTCCTTCACCGCCATTGACTTCGCGGTGGCGCAGGGCCATCAGCGCACCAATCACGCCCCAGAGGGCGGCGATCGAGTCGCCGATGGAAATGCCCGTGCGCACGGGCGGACGATCCTCGAAACCGGTGATGTAACGCAGGCCCCCCATGGACTCGCCGACGGCACCGAAGCCTGGCTGGTCCTTCATCGGCCCGGTCTGGCCGAAGCCTGACAGGCGTACCATTACCAGGCGTGGGTTGAGGGCATGCAGTACCTCCCAGCCAAGGCCGAGTTTCTCCAGCACGCCAGGGCGGAAGTTCTCGATCAGGATGTCAGCATCGGCCAGCAATTGCTTGAGGATCTCGCGTCCTTCGGGGTGCTTGAGGTTGAGCGTGAGCGATTGCTTGTTGCGTGCCTGGACGAACCACCACAGCGAAGTCCCTTCATACAGTTTGCGCCACTTGCGCAGCGGATCGCCGCCATCAGGTGATTCGACCTTGATCACCTCGGCGCCGAATTCGGCGCAGATACGCGAAGCGAAGGGGCCGGCGATCAAGGTGCCGAGCTCGATGACCTTCAGACCGGCGAGGGGTTTGGCGGGGGTGGGCATGGTGCGTCCGTGGCGACAGAAAAGAGGCTTGGTTTTATCACAGCTGGTCAATGGCAGATACTGTTGCAAGGCAGAGTCCAGTGCACGCAGATGCGCGACCACCCACCCCAACAAACTCGGATCGGTTAAACTCTGCGACTTTCTCCAAAGAAGCCCCTTTCCCATGGCCCAGCCTTCCACCACCTACAAGTTCGAACTGAATCTGACCGACCTCGACCGCGGCGTGTACGAAAACGTGCGTCAGACGATCGCTCGTCACCCGTCGGAGACCGAGGAACGCATGGCCGTCCGTCTGCTGGCCTACGCCCTTTGGTACAACGAGAACCTGTCGTTCGGCCGCGGTCTGTCGGATGTCGATGAGGCCGCCCTGTGGGAAAAAAGCCTGGATGATCGCATCCTGCACTGGATCGAAGTCGGCCAGCCCGACGCCGACCGTCTCACCTGGTGCTCGCGCCGTACCGAGCGCACCAGCCTGCTGGCCTATGGCAGCTTGCGGGTGTGGGAGAACAAGGTGGTCGGCGCGGTCAAGGGCCTGAAAAACCTGAGCATCGCTGCTGTCCCGCAGGAAGTCCTGGAGGTTCTGGCCACCGACATGCCGCGTACCATCAAATGGGATGTGATGATCAGTGAAGGCACGGTATTCGTCACCGACGACCGTGGCCAGCACGAAGTCCAATTGCAGTGGCTGCTCGGTGAGCGCGGCTGACCTGATCCGATCTGACAGCCGAAGACCCCATGCGTATCGAACCCCGCCCCCTGCCATCGGCACTGCCCTTCCTTGGCAACCTGCCGCCCCTGTTGACCCGGCTGTATGCCGCCCGCGGCGTGCAGAGCGAGTCCGAACTGGACAAGAGCCTGGCGCGCCTGTTGCCGTACCAGCAACTTAAAGGAATCGAGGCGGCCGTCGACCTGTTGGTCGAGGCCCTGGACCTGCGTCAGCGCATCCTGATCGTTGGCGACTTCGACGCCGATGGCGCCACCGCCAGCACCGTAGGTGTGCTGGGGCTGCGACTGCTGGGTGCGGCCCATGTGGATTACCTGGTGCCCAATCGCTTCGAGTACGGCTATGGCCTGACCCCGGAGATCGTGCAGGTGGCGTTGCAGCGTCAGCCGCAACTGCTGATCACTGTCGATAACGGTATCTCCAGTGTCGATGGCGTGGCGGCGGCCAAGGCTGCCGGGCTCAAGGTCCTGGTCACCGACCACCACCTGCCTGGCGAGCAGTTGCCCGACGCCGATGCGATCGTCAACCCGAACCAGCCAGGCTGCACCTTCCCCAGCAAGTCGCTGGCCGGGGTAGGGGTGATCTTCTACGTGCTGATGGCCCTGCGTGCCCGTCTGCGCAGCCTTGGACGCTATGAGACGCAGGCCCAACCGAACATTGGCGAACTGCTCGACCTGGTGGCGTTGGGCAGTGTCGCCGACGTGGTGCCGCTGGACGCCAACAACCGTATCCTCGTGCACCAGGGGCTCGAGCGCATCCGTGCCGGGCGTGCTCGTCCTGGGTTGAAGGCAATTCTCGAAGTGGCGCGGCGCGATCATCGGCGCATCACCTCGACCGACCTGGGTTTCATCCTCGGGCCACGGCTCAACGCCGCCGGTCGGCTGGACGACATGAGCCTGGGCATCGAATGCCTGCTGTGCGAAGACGCCGCCGTTGCGCTGGACATGGCCGGGCAACTGGACGGGCTCAACCAGGATCGCAAGTCCATCGAGCAGGGCATGCAGCGCGAAGCCCTGGCCCAGCTCAAGGACCTGCCGATCGAGTCCATGCCCTATGGCCTGTGCCTGTTCGACCCCGACTGGCACCAAGGTGTGATCGGCATCCTCGCCTCGCGCCTGAAGGAGCGCTACCACCGACCGACCATCGCCTTTGCCGATGCGGGCGAGGGCATGCTCAAGGGCTCTGCCCGTTCGGTGCCGGGCTTCCATATCCGCGATGCGCTGGATGCCGTGGCCGCACGCCAGCCGCACCTGATCAGCAAGTTCGGCGGCCACGCCATGGCCGCAGGCTTGTCGCTGCCTGAGGCTAACTTCCAGGCCTTTGCCGATGCGTTCGACGAAGAGGTGCGGCGCCAGTTGTGCGAGGACGACCTGACCGGGCGCCTGCTGTCCGACGGCACCCTGGCGGTCGAGGAGTTTCATCTGGACCTGGCCCGCGCCCTGCGCAATGCCGGCCCTTGGGGGCAGCATTTTCCCGAGCCGCTGTTCCATGGCGTGTTCCAGATGGTCGAACAGCGCGTGGTGGGGGAGCGGCATCTGAAAGTGGTGCTCAAGAGCGAGTGCGGCTCGGTGAAACTCGATGGGATCGCCTTCGGTATCGACCGCGACGTGTGGCCCAACCCGACGGTGCGTTGGGTGGAGGTGGCCTACAAGCTCGATGTGAACGAGTTTCGCGGCAATGAAAGCGTGCAACTGATGATTGCGCACATGGAGCCGCGCTGACAGAGGGCAGCCCTCAGCGCGGGGCGTCCATCCGGCGGAACCTCCCCCCAGGGTAATCTGGTCTAGTCTCAGAGAAGACCGGTACCGGGCCACGGCCGCACACGAGTGTCCGGGCCGGATCACCATTGGAGTCCTTGGGAGGTCCCCTCATGAGCCTGCTGCTTGAGCCGTATACCCTGCGTCAGCTGACCCTGCCCAATCGCATTGCGGTTTCGCCAATGTGCCAGTACTCGAGCGTCGATGGCCTGGCCAACGACTGGCACCTTGTCCACCTGGGCAGTCGCGCCGTCGGTGGCGCCGGGCTGGTGATCACCGAGGCGGTGGCTGTCACTGCCGACGGAAGAATCACCGCCGAAGACCTCGGGTTGTGGAACGACGACCAGATCGTCCCACTGCAACGTATCACCCGCTTCATCACTTCCCAGGGCGCCATTCCGGGCATTCAGCTGGCGCATGCCGGGCGCAAGGCGAGCACCCATCGTCCCTGGCTCGGCAAGCACGGCAGCGTCAAGGTCGAGGACGGCGGCTGGCAGCCGGTCGGGCCTTCGAAGATCGCCTTCGATCCGGAGCATACGCCGCCGCGCGAGCTGAGCCACGATGAGATCCAGGGTGTTGTCCAGGCCTTCGTCCAGGCCGCCGAGCGTGCCAAGGCAGCCGGGTTCAAGGTCGTCGAAATCCATGCGGCGCACGGCTACCTGCTGCATCAGTTTCTTTCGCCCCTGAGCAACCAGCGGCGTGACGAGTACGGCAGCTGCTTCGAGAACCGTATTCGTCTGACGCTTCAGGTGACCGAGGCCGTGCGTGAGGTATGGCCGCAGGAGCTGCCGCTGTTCGTGCGGGTATCGGCCACCGATTGGGTCGAGGATGGCTGGAACCCAGACGAGACGGTCGAGCTGGCGCGTCGTCTGAGGGCGCTGGGGGTCGACCTGATCGACGTGTCCTCGGGCGGCACCTCGGTCAATGCCGAGATCCCCACCGGCCCGGGTTACCAGACCCGCTTCGCCGAGCGGGTGCGCAAGGAGTCGGAAGTCGCCACCGGCACCGTGGGCATGATCACCGAACCCGCCCAGGCCGAACACATCCTGCGTACCGGTCAGGCCGACCTGATCTTCCTCGCCCGCGAACTGCTGCGCGATCCTTACTGGCCGCTGCATGCCGACGATGACCTGGGTGGCAACAAGGCAACCTGGCCTGCGCAGTACCAACGTGCGACCAGCCGGGCCAATCCGATTCATGAGTCGGATCTGCGGGAGTGATGGATCCGCGTCCCGTTCGACTGGCCGGATGCAACATCCCGAAGCAAATGCGTTAAGGGAGAATTCAGGCTGCGGGCCTACTCTGGAGCTTTCCTATCCGTCCAGGAGTCATCCAGATGAACACCCGTGGTCTGCTCGATCAACTGCTCAAGTCCGGCCAGTCACTGCTGCAGAACCAGCAGGGCAAGGGCGGGGCGGGCAAGGTGCCCGGTCTTGGTGATCTGCTCGGGGGTGGCCAAGGCAAGGGCTCTGGCCTTGGCGGCCTGCTTTCCGGTGCCGGAGGCGGGGCGCTGGCGGCCGGGGCCATGGGCCTGCTGCTGGGCAGCAAGAAGGCGCGCAAGTACGGTGGCAAGGCACTCACCTACGGTGGCCTCGCCGCCCTTGGCGTGCTGGCCTACAAAGCCTATGGCAACTGGCAGGCGCGCCAGGGCCAGGCCCCTGCGCAGGAGCCACAGACCCTCGATCGCCTGCCGCCGGCCCAAGCCGAGCAACACAGCCAGGCGGTGCTCAAGGCGCTGGTGGCGGCGGCCAAGTCCGACGGTCATATCGATGAGCGCGAGCGTGAACTGATCGAGGGCGAGTTCGTGCGCCTGGACAGCGATCGCGAGCTGCAGGCCTGGCTGCATGCCGAGCTGAACAAGCCGCTCGATCCTGCCGAAGTGGCCCGTGCCGCACAGACCCCTGAAATGGCCGCAGAGATGTACCTGGCCAGTGTGATGATGGTCGATCAGGAACACTTCATGGAGCGCGCCTACCTTGACGAACTGGCCCGCCAATTGCGCCTGGACCCGAACTTGCGTGAGGAACTGGAACGCCAGGTACGGGACGCTGCAGCGCAGTGATGTGGCGATTGGCTATTTAATCGGCAGGGATGCCGGAATACTCCGCAATTCAACCGATAACGCGCCTGGCGCCTAGGCTATACTTCGACGATTTTCCCGCTCGTGAAGAATTCCTGAGGGCTGATTGTGAAGAACTGGACCTTGCGCCAACGGATCCTGGCAAGTTTCGCCGTGATCATCGCCATCATGCTGTTGATGATCGTAGCGGCGTATTCACGCCTGGTGACCATCGAAGCCAGCGAGCAGGCAGTGGGCACGGACAGCATTCCGGGGATCTACTACAGCTCGATGATCCGCAGCGCCTGGGTCGACAGTTACGTCGCCAGCCAGCAGTTGGTCGGCTTGTCCAACCATCGCGAGCTGACCTCGGCCGACCTCGAGCTGTTCAAGGGGTTCCACGACCGCCTCAGGGCGCAGATGGCCAACTACCAGGGCACGATCCAGGATGCGGAGGACCAGGCATCCTTCGACACCTTCGTGCGTCTCGAGGAGGCCTACGTCAAGGTGGTCGACCAGGTCCTGGCAGCCTACCGCGAGAAGAACTACCCCGAAGCCGAGCGCCTGATCGCCGAAGTACTGACACCGGCCTGGACCGACGGGCGCAAGCACCTGAACTCGGTGATCGACCGCAATACCGAATCCGCCAATGCCGCCACCCGCGAGATCGTCAGCGCCGTGGCCACCGCCAAGGGCAGCATGATCGTTTCGCTGATTCTGGCGATTGTCGCTGCTGGTATCTGCGGCCTGCTGCTGATGCGCGCCATCAGTGCTCCCATGCAGCGCATCGTGCATGCCCTCGACAAGCTGCGCTCGGGTGACCTCAGCGCGCGCCTGAACCTGGACCGCAAGGATGAGTTCGGCGCCATCGAGAATGGTTTCAATGAAATGGGCGAGGCGCTTGCCAACCTGGTGGCCCAGGCCCAGCGTTCATCGGTGCAGGTGACCACCTCCGTCACCGAGATCGCCGCCACCTCCAAGCAGCAGCAGGCCACGGCCACCGAAACCGCTGCAACCACCACGGAAATTGGCGCCACCTCGCGCGAGATCGCCGCGACCTCGCGTGACCTGGTGCGTACCATGACCGAGGTGACCAGTGCCGCCGACCAGGCTTCGAGCCTTGCCGGGTCCGGCCAGCAAGGCCTGGCGCGCATGGAGGAAACCATGCATCAGGTGATGGGCGCCGCCGACCTGGTCAACGCCAAGCTGGGCATCCTCAACGAGAAGGCCAGCAACATCAACCAGGTGGTGGTGACCATCGTCAAGGTCGCCGACCAGACCAACCTGCTGTCGCTCAACGCGGCCATCGAGGCGGAAAAAGCCGGTGAGTACGGCCGCGGTTTTGCCGTGGTGGCCACCGAAGTGCGCCGCCTGGCCGACCAGACCGCAGTGGCCACCTACGACATCGAGCAGATGGTGCGCGAGATCCAGTCCGCGGTGTCGGCTGGGGTCATGGGCATGGACAAGTTCTCCGAGGAAGTGCGCCGCGGCATGTTCGAGGTGCAGCAGGTAGGCGAGCAGCTCAGTCAGATCATTCATCAGGTGCAGGCGCTGGCGCCACGGGTCCTGATGGTCAACGAGGGCATGCAGGCCCAGGCCACCGGCGCCGAGCAGATCAACCAGGCGCTGGCCCAGCTCAGTGATGCCAGCACGCAGACGGTCGAGTCGTTGCGCCAGGCCAGTTTCGCCATCGACGAACTGAGCCAGGTGGCTGCCGGGCTGCGTGGCGGTGTCTCGCGCTTCAAAGTCTGACGGCGATGAACGATCTGCAACCGCATGATCAGCGGCCGGCCGAAGCCAAGGGCGTGTTGTACCTGCTGTTCCATATTGGCGAACAGCGCTTTGCCCTGGATGTGCGCGAAGTGATAGAGGTGCTGCCGCTGCGCCCGCTCAAACCCATCGCCCAGGCGCCCGTCTGGGTCGCCGGGATCCTCGGGCATCGCGGCGCGCTGGTACCGGTCATCGACCTGTCGTCCCTTACCTTCGGCGCGCCTGCACCGCAGCGCACCAGCACGCGCCTGGTACTGGTGCGTTATGGCAATGGCCTGCAACTGGGGCTGGTGCTCGAACAGGCGACCAACACCGTGCGTTGCCAACCCGACGAGTTCCAGCCCTATGGGCTGGACAACAGCGAGGCGCGTTACCTGGGCCCTGTGCGACAGGATGCACAGGGGCTGTTGCAGCGCATCCAGGTTGACGACCTGTTGAGCGATGCCGTACGCCTGCTGTTGTTCCCGGATCAATCCGCGCAGGTGGCAGGATGATCGAACAACGCTTCTTCCGCTTCCTGCAGGAGCGCATCGGCCTGGATGTGGACTCGGTGGGCGCGCCGATGGTCGAGCGGGCCCTGCGCCAGCGGTGCGTGGTACTTGCCGCGCGTGACCTCGACGACTACTGGCTGCGCCTGCAGCAATCGCCCGGCGAGCAGCAGGCGTTGATCGAGGCAGTGATCGTCCCCGAGACCTGGTTCTTCCGTTATCCCGAATCGTTCACGGCATTGGCCGGGCTGGCGCAAAAACGCCTGGTCGAGCTGGCCGGATCACGACCGCTGCGTATCCTCAGCCTGCCGTGCTCGACCGGCGAGGAGCCCTATTCGATTTCCATGGCGCTGCTCGATGCCGGTCTGTCTCCATCGGCCGTGCGCATCGATGCCATGGACATCAGCCCCAGCTCCCTCGCCCGTGCCGAGCAGGCCGTGTATGGCCGCAACTCGTTCCGGGGCAGTGAACTGGCATTCCGTGAGCGGCACTTCGACTGCACCGATGACAGTTACCGGTTGCATGAGCGCGTGCGCCAGCAGGTCAGCCTGGAGCCTGGCAATGTGCTCGATCCCGCCTTGCGCAGCCGCAAGGGAGTCTATGACTTTGTCTTTTGCCGCAACCTGCTGATCTATTTCGACGTACCTACCCAGCAGCGGGTTTTCGAGGTGCTGAAACAGCTGCTCCACGACGATGGCGTGCTGTTCATCGGCCCGGCCGAGGGCAGTTTGCTGGCGCGCCTGGGCATGCGGCCGATCGGCATCGCGCAGTCGTTCGCCTACGTGCGTCAGGATCAGCTTGGCGTACAGCCGCCGGTCAACCCGGTGCCGTCGGCACGGCCCGCCATCGCGCCGGTGGCTTCGCCGCGTCCAGTCGCCATGCCCGTGGCGGCACCACCCTTTGCCCGTGCTCCCCGCCCGCCCGCCAGGCCGGTTGCGTTGGCGACCATGAACGAGAACGAAAGCGAGTTGCTGGCAGCCATCGCCCGCCAGGCCAATGCCGGTGCCAGCGAGCAGGCCCGCGCCAGTTGCGAGCGCTACTTGCGTCTGTTCGAACCCGCGGCGCAGGTCTACTACTGGCTGGGGCTGCTCAGCGATACCCAGGGCGATGCCGGCGAAGCACTCAAGCATTACCGCAAGGCCCTGTACCTTGAGCCCCAGCACACCGAGGCGCTGCTGCACCTGGCCACGCTGTTGGCATCCCAGGGGGATGTCACAGGGGCTCGGCGCCTGCAGGAGCGGGCGGCGCGGGCGGGCAGGGAGTCTGAACGATGAGCGGTGCCTACTCGATGGACCTGATCGCCCGGGACCATGAAGACATCGACGACTGCTGGAATCGCATCGGTGTCCATGGCGACAAGCAATGTCCCCTGCTGGACCGGCACATCCACTGCCGCAATTGCGAAGTGTATGCCGCGGCGGCTACCCGCCTGCTCGACCGCTACACCTTGTTGCAGGACGAGCATATCGAGACCGTGCAGGTGGAACAGGGCACTGTCGGCCGTTCCATGCTGCTGTTCAGGCTGGGGGAGGAATGGCTGGCGCTGGCCACGGCCTGCCTGGCGGAGATCGCGCCGCTGCAGGCCGTTCACTCGCTGCCGCACCAGCGTTCGCGGATGTTGCAGGGGGTCGCCAACGTGCGAGGTGCGCTGGTGCCGTGCCTGTCCTTCGCCGACCTGTTGGGCATGGAGCTGGCGCCGACACAGGAGCGTAGCGGCCGGGTGATGCCACGGATGTTGATCCTGGCTGCCGAAGGTGGCCCGGTGGTATTGCCGGTCGACGAGATCGACGGCATCCATCGGCTGGACACTTCGCGCCTGCACGAGGAGCACGACGCGGCCCACTTCACGCTGGCGGTATTGCAATGGCGTGGCCGCAGTGTGCGCGTACTCGATGACCAACACCTCCTGTCTGCCGTGAAGCGGAGCCTGTCATGACCCCGGAGCAAATGCGCGACGCATCGTTGCTCGAACTGTTCAGCCTTGAGGCCGAGGCCCAGACCCAAGTGCTCAGTGCCGGGCTGTTGGCCCTCGAGCGCAATCCGGCCCAGGTCGACCAGCTGGAAGCCTGCATGCGCGCAGCGCACTCCCTCAAGGGCGCCGCGCGTATCGTCGGCATCGATGCCGGCGTCAGCGTCGCTCATGTCATGGAGGATTGCCTGGTCGCGGCCCAGGAGCGCCGCCTGTTGCTGCGCCCTGATCACATCGATGCCTTGTTGCAGGGCACTGACCTGCTGATGCGCATTGCAACACCCGGGGATACCCAGGCCGAAACGGCGGTGCCGGCGTTCCTGGTGCAGATGGCCATGTTGCTCGACCCTTCTTCGGCACCCGCGCCGGATGCTGCCGGCGGTGCGGCCACGCCTTCGCCGCTGGCGATGCCGCCCGAGGTGCCGACGACGCCTGTCGAGCCCGAGGCGGAAGTGGAGCCTGCGCCCGCAGCCAGGGGCGGCAAGCGCGCAGGCGAGGGCGCGGAGCGCGTGCTGCGGGTCACCGCCGACCGCCTGAACAGCCTGCTCGACCTGTCGAGCAAGTCGCTGGTGGAAACCCAGCGGCTCAAGCCCTATCTCGCCAGCCTGCAGCGCCTCAAGCGCATGCATGGCCAAGGCATGCGCGCCCTCGACGGGCTCAAGAGCCAGCTCGAGGGCAGCGGGCAGAGCGCCGAGGTGCTCGACGCCCTGGCCCAGACCCAGCGCTTGCTCGCCGAAACCCAACAGATCCTCCAGCAGCAGGCTGCCGACCTCGACGAGTTCGGCTGGCAGGCGAGCCAGCGCGCGCAGTTGCTGTACGACACTGCGCTGGCCTGCCGGATGCGTCCCTTCGCCGATGTGCTGACCGGGCAGAGCCGCATGGTGCGCGACCTTGGGCGCTCCCTGGGCAAGCAGGTGCGGCTGCTGATCGAGGGCGAGAAGACCCAGGTCGACCGTGATGTGCTGGAAAAACTCGAGGCGCCGCTCACGCACTTGCTGCGCAATGCTGTCGACCATGGCATCGAGCAGCCCGAGCGACGCCTGTTGGCGGGCAAGCCCAGTGACGGCACGCTGCGCCTGCGCGCATCGCACCAGGCCGGGTTGCTGATTCTCGAACTGAGCGACGACGGTGCGGGCATCGACCTTGAGCGCCTGCGCCGCAGCATCGTCGATCGGGCACTGTCGCCCGCCGAGACCGTGGCGCAGATGAGCGAGGCCGAGCTGCTGACCTTCCTGTTCCTGCCCGGTTTCAGCCTGCGTGACCAGGTCACCGAGGTGTCTGGACGAGGCGTCGGCCTGGACGCGGTGCAGCACATGGTGCGCGAACTGCGCGGGTCCATCGAGCTCACTCAGGTGGCGGGGCAGGGCTGCTGCTTCCACCTGGAGGTACCGCTGACCCTGTCGGTGGTGCGCAGCCTGGTGGTCGAGGTCGGTGGCGAAGCCTACGCCTTCCCGTTGGCGCACATCGAACGCACTCTCGATGTACCGGCCGAGGCCATCGTCCAGATCGAAGGTCGCCAGCACTTCTGGCACGAAGACCGCCATATCGGCCTGGTCGCCGCAAGCCAGTTGCTCAACCGTCCGGCGGCGCAGGAGGAGGCGGACAATCTGCGCGTGGTGGTCATCCGTGAGCGCGAGCAACTGTACGGTGTGGCCGTGGAGCGCCTGATCGGCGAGCGAGTGCTGGTGGTGATGCCGCTCGACCCGCGTCTGGGCAAGGTCCAGGACATTTCCTCCGGCGCCTTGCTCGACGATGGCTCGGTGGTGCTGATCATCGATGTCGAAGACCTCTTGCGCTCGGTGGACAAGCTGCTGAGCACCGGGCGCCTGGAGCGTATCGATCGCGGGGTACGGGCGGGCCGGGGAGTGGCGCGCAAGCGCATCCTTGTGGTCGACGACTCGCTGACGGTACGCGAGCTCCAGCGCAAGCTGCTGGGTACGCGGGGCTACGACGTAGCGGTGGCGGTCGATGGCATGGATGGCTGGAACGCCCTGCGCAGCGAAGACTTCGACCTGCTGATCACCGACATCGACATGCCGCGCATGGACGGTATCGAGCTGGTCACCCTGGTGCGTCGCGACAATCGCCTGCAGTCGTTGCCGGTGATGGTGGTGTCGTACAAGGACCGGGAAGAGGACCGCCGACGTGGACTGGATGCAGGCGCCGACTATTATTTGGCCAAGGCCAGCTTCCATGACGATGCGTTGCTGGATGCGGTGGAGGAGTTGATTGGAGGAGCCCAGGGATGAGGATCGCCATCGTCAATGATATGCCCATGGCTGTCGAAGCCTTGCGCCGTGCGCTGGCCTTCGAGCCTGCGCACGAAGTGATCTGGGTGGCCGGCAATGGTGCCGAGGCCGTGCACAAGTGTGCCGAGCAGACGCCGGACCTGATCCTCATGGACCTGATCATGCCGGTGATGGATGGCGTGGAGGCGACTCGCCGGATCATGGCCGAAACCCCTTGCGCCATCGTCATCGTCACCGTGGATCGCAAGCAGAATGTGCACCGGGTGTTCGAGGCCATGGGCCACGGCGCCCTCGATGTGGTCGACACGCCGGCACTGGGCGCGGGCGATGCCCGGGAGGCGGCGGCACCGTTGCTGCGCAAGATTCTCAACATCAGCTGGCTGATCGGCCAGCAGCGCTCCAGCGCGGCGCGCACCGAGGCGGTGCCGGTGCGCAACCCAGTGCTTCGCTGCGGCCTGGTGGCCATTGGTTCGTCGGCGGGCGGCCCGGCTGCGCTGGAAGTGTTGCTCAAGGGACTGCCACGGGATTTTCCGGCGGCCATCGTGCTGGTTCAGCATGTCGATCAGGTGTTCGCCGCCGGTATGGCCGAATGGCTGAGCGGTGTGTCCGGGCTACCGGTACGCCTGGCCCGCGAGGGTGAACCACCGCAGCCGGGGCAGGTGTTGCTGGCAGGTACCAACCACCACATCCGGCTGTTGCAGAATGGCCAGCTGGCGTATACCGCCGAGCCGGTCAACGAAATCTACCGCCCCTCGATCGACGTGTTCTTCGAGAGCGTGGCGCGCTTCTGGCGCAGCGATGCGGTGGGCGTGCTGCTCACCGGCATGGGCCGCGATGGCGCGCAGGGCCTGAAGTGGATGCGCGAGCAGGGCTTCCTGACCATCGCCCAGGACCAGCAAAGCAGTGCGGTGTATGGCATGCCCAAGGCCGCCGCAGCGATCCAGGCGGCGGTCGAGATACGGCCGCTGGAGCGAATTGCCGGGCGACTTGTGGAAATCTTTCCGAAATGACGATATGTATTGAGTCACGCCGCCTGGCCGGTAGTGACCTGGTGAATAGGGATGAATGACCTACCGATCGATGGTTTCACGACGATCAACGAAAGCGCCGCGATGGTCCTGCTGGTCGACGACCAGGCGATGATCGGCGAGGCGGTGCGTCGTGGGCTGTCCCACGAGGAAAACATCGACTTCCACTTCTGTGCCGATCCACACCAGGCGGTAGCCCAGGCCATGCGCATCAAGCCGACGGTGATCCTCCAGGATCTGATCATGCCGGGCCTGGATGGTCTGACGCTGGTGCGCGAGTACCGCAACAACCCGGCGACCCAGGATATCCCGATCATCGTCCTGTCGACCAAGGAGGACCCGCTGGTCAAGAGTGCGGCCTTCGCCGCCGGGGCCAACGACTATCTGGTCAAGCTGCCGGACACCATCGAGCTGGTGGCGCGTATCCGCTATCACTCGCGCTCCTACCTCACCCTGCTGCAGCGTGACGAGGCTTATCGCGCCTTGCGTGTCAGCCAGCAGCAGCTGCTCGACACCAACCTGATGCTGCAGCGGTTGATGAACTCTGATGGCCTGACCGGGCTGTCCAACCGCCGCCACTTCGACGAGTACCTGGAACTGGAGTGGCGCCGCGCCATGCGCGAGCAGCAGCAACTGTCGCTGTTGATGATCGATGTCGACTACTTCAAGGCCTACAACGACAGCTTCGGCCATCTGGCCGGTGACGAAGCGTTGCGCCAGGTGGCCGAAGCGATCCGCGGCTCCTGCTCGCGCCCAAGCGACCTGCCGGCGCGCTATGGCGGCGAGGAGTTCGCCCTGGTGCTGCCCAACACCTCGCCAGGTGGTGCACGGCTGATTGCGGAAAAGCTGCGCCAGACCGTGCTGGGTCTGAATATTCCGCACAGTGCCCCGCAACCGGAATCGCGCCTGACCGTGAGCATTGGCCTGGCGACGCAGACGCCGAGTGTCGGCAGTCATTGCCGGCAGTTGATTTCGGCGGCGGACAAGGGGCTGTACCTGGCCAAGAACAGCGGGCGTAACCAGGTCGGGGTTGCCTGAAACCAGCGCGCATTGCGCGAAACCCTGGGAGCTGTGCAGCCGGGTCGCCCCTGCAATGGGCAAGTGCAGTGGCTGCCCGGCGGGGCTGCCGCCCTGGCATGAATGGCGTTATACTCGCAGGCTTTTCACCGAATTCGTGCGAGTAGCCAGAGCCATGGAAATCCAACCGATCCTGAACACCATCAAGGACCTCACCGAACGCTCCCAGTCCATTCGGGGGTATCTTTGACTACGATCACAAAGCTGATCGTCTGATCGAAGTCAACCGCGAGCTGGAAGACCCCAACGTCTGGAACAAGCCCGAGTACGCTCAGGCCCTGGGCCGCGAACGTGCCATGCTGGCGCAGGTGGTCGAGACCCTCGACAAGCTGTCCAACGGCCTGGCTGACTGCCAGGACCTGCTCGACATGGCGGTCGAGGAGGGTGACGAGGGTGCCGTCGGCGACGTCGTGACCGAACTGGAAGGCCTGGAAGAAAACCTTGCCCAGCTCGAGTTCCGTCGCATGTTCAGCGGCGAGATGGACATGAACAACGCCTACCTGGACATCCAGGCCGGCTCCGGTGGCACTGAAGCGCAGGACTGGGCCAACATCCTGCTGCGCATGTACCTGCGCTGGGCCGACAAGCGCGGCTTCGACGCCACCATCATCGAGCTGTCCGAAGGTGAAGTCGCCGGTATCAAGGGCGCCACCGTGCACATCAAGGGCGAGTACGCCTTCGGCTGGCTGCGTACCGAAATCGGCGTGCACCGCCTGGTGCGCAAGAGCCCGTTCGACTCCGGTGCCCGTCGCCATACCTCGTTCTCGGCGGTGTTCGTCTCGCCCGAGATCGACGACAAGGTCGAGATCGAGATCAACCCGTCCGACCTGCGCATCGACACCTACCGCTCCTCCGGCGCCGGCGGCCAGCACGTCAACACCACCGACTCGGCGGTGCGTATCACCCACGTGCCGACCAACACCGTGGTGGCGTGCCAGAACGAACGCTCCCAGCACGCCAACAAGGATACCGCCATGAAAATGCTGCGGGCCAAGTTGTACGAGCTGGAAATGCAGAAGCGCAACGCCGCCTCGCAGGCGCTGGAAGACAGCAAGTCCGACATCGGCTGGGGGCACCAGATCCGCTCCTACGTGCTCGATGACTCGCGCATCAAGGACCTGCGTACCGGTGTCGAGCGCAGCGACTGCCAGAAGGTCCTCGACGGCGACCTCGACCAGTACCTGGAAGCCAGCCTCAAGCAGGGGCTGTAAACCGCACACCACTGCCGCGATACGAGGCCATGGGCCCGTATCGCGTGCCCTGCCCGACAGGGGCACCGAATACCTGATGGAAACAATGACGACATGAGCGACCTCAAGACCGAATCGCAAGACCTGCAACAGGAAGAAAACACCCTGATCGCCCTGCGCAAGGAAAAACTTGCTGCCGAGCGTGCCAAGGGCAACGCCTTCCCCAACGACTTCCGTCGCGACAGCTACTGCAACGACCTGCAGAAGCAATACGCGGACAAGACCAAGGAAGAGCTGGAAGCAGCCGCGATCCCGGTCAAGGTTGCGGGTCGCATCATGCTCAACCGTGGCTCGTTCATGGTGATCCAGGACATGACCGGGCGCATCCAGGTCTACGTCAACCGCAAGACCCTGCCCGAAGAAACCCTCGCCGCGGTCAAGACCTGGGACCTGGGCGACATCATCAGCGCCGAAGGTACTCTGGCTCGCTCGGGCAAGGGCGACCTGTACGTCGAGATGACCGACGTGCGCCTGCTGACCAAGTCGCTGCGTCCGCTGCCGGACAAGCACCATGGCCTGACCGACACCGAGCAGCGCTACCGCCAGCGCTACGTCGACCTGATGGTCAACGAGGAAACCCGCCACACCTTCCGTGTGCGTTCGCAGGTGATCTCGCATATCCGCAAATTCCTGATCGAGCGCGACTTCCTCGAAGTCGAGACGCCGATGCTGCAGACCATCCCTGGCGGCGCTGCGGCCAAGCCGTTCGAAACCCACCACAACGCTCTGGACATGGCCATGTTCCTGCGTATCGCGCCGGAGCTGTACCTCAAGCGCCTGGTGGTCGGCGGGTTCGAGAAAGTGTTCGAGATCAACCGCAACTTCCGTAACGAAGGCGTTTCGACCCGGCACAACCCCGAGTTCACCATGCTCGAGTTCTACCAGGCCTACGCCGACTACCGTGACAACATGGACCTCACCGAAGAGCTGTTCCGCGAGCTGGCACAGCTGGTCCTGGGTACTACCGACGTGCCGTACGGCGACAAGGTATTCCACTTCGGCGAGCCGTTCGCGCGCCTGTCGGTGTTCGATTCGATCCTCAAGTACAACCCGGAGCTGACCGCCGCCGACCTGCAGGACGTCGACAAGGCCCGCGCCATCGCCAAGAAGGCTGGCGCCAAGGTGCTGGGCCACGAAGGTCTGGGCAAGCTGCAGGTGATGATTTTCGAAGAGCTGGTCGAGCACAAGCTGGAGCAGCCGCACTTCATTACCGAGTATCCGTTCGAAGTGTCGCCGCTGGCCCGTCGCAACGATGACAATCCGGCCGTGACCGACCGCTTCGAGCTGTTCATCGGTGGCCGCGAAATCGCCAACGCTTACTCCGAGCTCAACGATGCCGAAGACCAGGCCGAGCGCTTCCTGGCACAGGTCGCCGAGAAGGACGCCGGTGACGACGAAGCCATGCACTACGATGCCGACTTCGTGCGTGCCCTGGAGTACGGCATGCCGCCTACGGCAGGTGAAGGTATCGGTATCGACCGTCTGGTGATGCTGTTGACCAACTCGCCGTCGATTCGCGACGTGATCCTGTTCCCGCACATGCGTCCGCAGGCTTGAGTGATTTGAAAAAGCCGCCTCTCGGGGCGGCTTTTTCTTGCCTGGCTGTGTAGTCTCTGTACCGGCCCTATCGCGGGGCAAGTCGGATCGCCGCACCGCCGCTCCTGCAGGTGCGGCGCTGTACCTGTAGGAGCGGCGGTGCGGCGATCCGACTTGCCCCGCGATTGGGCCGGTACAGACAATGAACATCCCCCAGACAGACACCGAGGTCCCTACCGTGCCCCCCGCAAACGCCCAGCAAGGCGCCGCCGGCGTAGCCAACGCCGTCGCCGAGAGCGTGCAGTACCAGGGTCGCAAGACCAGCCGCCAGGGCAGCGAGCAACGCCGCCAGCAGATCCTCGACGCGGCCATGCGCATCGTCGTGCGCGACGGTGTGCGCGGTGTGCGCCACCGCGCAGTGGCGGCCGAGGCCGAGGTGCCGCTGTCGGCCACCACCTATTACTTCAAGGATATCGAAGACCTGCTCACCGATACCTTCGCCCAGTACGTCGAACGCAGCGCCGCCTACATGGCCAAGCTGTGGGCCAACACCGAAGTGGTGCTGCGCCAGTTGCTGGCCCAGGGCGACTGCAGCCCGCAGTCCCGTGCACGCCTTGCCGACGAAGTGGCGCGCATGACCGCCGACTATGTGACCCGCCAGCTGTACAACCGCCGCGACTTCCTGATGGCCGAGCAGGCCTTCCGCCAGGAGGCGCTGCTGTGCCCCCGTCTGGCCGAACTGGTGCGGGCCCACGAGCAGATCCTGCTGCATGGCGCGCGGCAGATGCTTCAGGTGGTGGGCTCGCGCCAGCCCGAGCAGGACGCCCTGGTGTTGACGGCCATCATCGAGCAGATGGAATATCAAGGGCTGCTCAAAGAAGCGAACGCCCAGGCCGATGGGCAGATGCTCGCTATCCTTACCCGTTACCTGCACTTGGTGCTGGCCGCGGTTTGAGGCGCAGCCGATCTTTTCAAGGAGAACCTGATGAAAGCCTGGCGTGTGCTGTTGTTGACCTTGTCGTTCCTGCTGCTGGGCGGGTGTCTGGTGACCTTCGACGAACCGCTGGCCAGTAATGAGCCGGCCCCCAAGGCCTTGCTGGGCCAATGGAGCAGCAAGGATGCCTGGGGCCAGCCACTGAAGCTGACCATCAGCCGCGTTGGCGGTAACACCTACAAGGCAGTGGCCCGTACGCAGGGCAAGGCCGCCGAGGAATACACTTTCAGTGTGTCGCGCCATGGCAACCGCTGGTACCTGTCGGCCGGCGTGCCCAAGCGTCTGGGGGGCAAGTTCCTGATTGGCGGTTTCGAGGTCGTCGACGGCAAGCAGCTGGTGGTCTACAACCTTGACGTCGAGCAGGTCCAGCAGGCTGTAAACAACAAGGAGTTGAGCGGACGCAGCACCGAGGTGCCCGAGGATAATGGCCCAGGCGTGCTGATCGACAGCCCCCCCGAGCGGGTGCTGGCCTACCTCGACGATCCGGCCAACTCCGACCTGTTCGTCGAGGTGGCGCGGTTCCAGCGGGCCGGCAAATAGCGGATACCGCGTACCTGTGGGAGCGGGCTTGCCCGCGAATAGGGCCTTACAAGGAGTCCCCGGTGGACGAATACCAGCAAACCATACGCGCATTGTCCGACCGTATCGTCGCGGCCCAGACCCCGATCCGGGTCCTGGACGCGGTGAAATGGGACGACGGCATTCGCCAGGGCTTTTTCAAGGCCAAGGGCAAGGAGCCGCCAGCGGTGGACCGTGCCTACTACCAGAACCGTCCGCTGTCGTTCGACTCGAGCGCGGTGAAGGCCGAGTTCCAGGCCATCGAGCGCGACATCATCCGCCAGCTCGGCCAGTTCAACCCGGTCGGGCAGATCATGAAGCGCATGTGCCGCGAATACCGCATGGTGGTGCGCATGCTCGAAGCGCGCGGCACCGAGGACTTCGGCCTGATTTCCCAGGAGCTCTACGGCGCCGCCTCCGACGCGTTCCACGCGGGTGACCCGACCCTGGCCGACCTGGGGCTGATGCTCTCGGACTACCTGAACAACATCGATGGCCGTGGTGACCTGAAGGACGAGCCGAAAAACCTCACGGCCAAGGAGGCGGTGGAAATCCTCCAGCGGCGCCTGAACAAGGTCTTCGGCGAGGCAGAAGAAACCATCCGCGTGTTCGAGTCCGATGGCATCGTGGCCGATGCGGCGGCCGGTGCCGACTACATCAAGGTGCGCGCCGATGCCATGTTCAACAGCCGCGACGTACGCGCGCTGGAAGTCCACGAGGGGCTGGTGCACGTGGGCACCACGCTCAACGGCCTGAACCAGCCGATCTGCACCTTCCTGGCCAAGGGGCCGCCCTCGTCGACCGTGACCCAGGAGGGCCTGGCCATCCTCATGGAGGTGATCGCCTTCGCCTCCTACCCCAGCCGCTTGCGCAAGCTGACCAACCGCACCCGCGCCATCCACATGGTGGAGCAGGGCGCCGATTTTTTGCAGGTATACGAGTTCTTCCGTGGCCAGGGCTTCGAGATGGCCGAAAGCTATGGCAATGCCAGCCGGGTATTCCGCGGTTCGGTACCCAATGGCCTTCCGTTTACCAAGGACTTGTCCTATCTCAAGGGCTTCATCATGGTTTACAACTACATTCAGTTGGCTGTGAGAAAGGGCAAGCTGGAGCAGATTCCGCTGCTGTTCTGCGGCAAGACCACGCTGGAAGACATGCGCACCTTGCGCCAACTGGTCGAGGAGGGCCTGGTGGAACCGCCGAAGTACCTGCCCGAACAGTTCCGCGACCTCAACGCGCTGTCGGCCTGGATGTGTTTCTCCAACTTCCTCAATCACCTGAGCCTGGATCGCATTGAAGCCGACTACGCGAACATTCTCTAAGCGTTGCCGCACCCTGTTGCTCGGGCTCGGACTGACCTGCCTGGCCGGTTGCAGCAGCCTGCTGTTCTATCCAGAGCCGGGCCAGCCGTTCACCCCCGAGCGAGCGCACCTGCAATACCGCGATGTCACGCTGACCACCGAGGATGGCACTCGCCTGCATGGCTGGTGGCTGCCGGCCAAGACGGGCGTCGAGGTCAAGGGCACGGTGCTGCATCTGCACGGTAATGGTGGCAACCTGGCCTGGCACCTGGGTGGCAGTTACTGGCTGCCCGAGCAGGGTTATCAGGTTCTGATGATCGATTACCGCGGCTATGGCCTGTCCCAGGGCACGCCGACACTGCCAGCGGTCTATGAGGATATCGACGCTGCGCTGGACTGGCTGGGCAAGGCGCCCGAGGTGCAGGGCAAGCCGCTGGTGCTGCTCGGCCAGAGCCTGGGTGGTGCGATGGCCATCCATTACCTGGCCGGCCATCCCGAGCAGCGCCAGCGTTTCAGTGCGCTGGTCTTCGATGGCGTACCGGCGAGTTACCGCGACGTCGGGCGTTTCGCCCTGAGCACGTCGTGGATGACCTGGCCGCTTCAGGTGCCGCTGTCGTGGCTGGTGCCTGACGCTGACAGCGCGATCCACTCCATCGAACGCCTGGACAGCCCGCCCAAGCTGTTCTTCCACAGCATCGATGACAAATTGGTGCCCATGGCCAACGGTATCCGCCTGTACCAGCATGCCCCACCGCCCCGCGTGTTGCAGTTGACCCGCGGCGACCATGTGCAGACCTTCGCCGACCCGACCTGGCGTCAGGTGATGGTGCGCTTCCTCGACGACCCCAGCCACTTCAACGGCCTGCGCCGACTGGCGGAAGTCCCGAACTACCCTGACGAGAAGAATGAGCAATGAGTGAAGAACGCAACGCCATCCCGCTGATCCTGACCGGTGTCGGCAGCATCATCGTGACGGTGGGTGCCTTGTGGTACTACGGCTACCTGCATTTCGCCAAGCCCGAGGACGCCCTGCTGCTGCAGGACTACACCATGCTCAAGACGATCCCGGGTGAGGACTACCGGGTGTCGCTCGATCCGTCGCCGCAGGTGGCGCAGTGTGTCGAGGGTGTGCTGGTGTTGTTCGATACCCAGCAGAAGGGCCTGACGGGCGTGCTGGTCGACAACCGCAAGCGGGCGATCCGCTGCATGGGCCAGGACACGCCGCAGCAGGTGCAGTGACCCATCGCTGTTCCCCAGACATGAAGAACCCGCCATCAAGGCGGGTTTTTCATGTCACTCACGCAACCTGTATCAGCGCATGGTGGAACGCGGCTGAACTGGCTGGTTGTCGTTGGAGATGGTCACCTCCACGCGACGGTTCTGCGCACGGCCCGAGTTGCTGGAGTTGTCCGCGACCGGATACTCCTTGCCATAGCCCTGGGCGACCACGCGGGACGGGTCGATGCCGGCACGCAGCAGCGCACGGCGCACGCTTTCGGCGCGACGCTCCGACAGGCCCTGGTTGTAGCTGGCCGAACCGACGCTGTCGGTATAACCCTCGACGATCACCTTGCGCTCCGGGTTTTCCTGGAGGAAGTTGGCCAGGGTGGTGATGTTGGGCAGGGCGCTGCTCTTCAGGTCAGCCTTGTTGAAGTCGAACAGCACGTCGCCGAAGGTCACCAGCGTACCGCGGTCGGTCTGCTTGGCGTTGAGGCTGTCCTGCAGCTTCTTGATCTGCGCGTCGCGGGCGTCCAGCTTGGCCTGGGCGCGTTGCGCCGCAGCATTTTTGATATCGGCTTCTGCGGTACGCAGGGCGATGGTCTGCTTGGCGACTTCGACACGCTGGTTGGTGAGGTAGGCCAGTTGATCGACCTTCTTCTCGTCTTCGCGGTCCATGTAGGCCTTGTCAGCCTTGTTCAGCCAGTCCTGGGCGTCCTTGGTCTCGAGGGCTGCCAGCTTGCTCGACTGCGGATCGCTCTGCAGCGCCGAGAAGTTGGTGCGGGCCGATTCCAGGTTGGCGTTCGGGTCGTGCGAGCACGCAGCCAGACCGACGCTCAGAGCCAACAGGGCAGGGATCATTACGTAATTGCGCATTGTGTTCATCCTTTGATCGATAACGAAGGCAGGGGAATACCGGGCAGGCCTCACTGGGCGCTGCGCAGGCCTTCCTCACGTACGTCCTGAACGCCCTGGCGGGCATCCTGCACGGCTTTCTGGGCCTTGGCTGCCTGTGCCTTGCGCTCGGCAACGCGGGCGTCCCATTCGGCCTGTTCTGCCAGTCGCTTGGCTTCGTCGTACTTCTTGTCATGCATGGCGATTTCCGCCTGCTTGAACTTGTCCTGCGCCGCTTTCATCTCCACGGCGGCAAACTCGGTGCCGCCTGCGCTGACGGCAGAGTTCACGGCAGACTGGGTCACCGCATACTGCTCGGTCGGCGGGTTGCCAGCACAGCCAGCCAGTACCAGGCTGCTGCCAAGCGCCAGCGCGGCCAGCTTGAGCCCGCGCAGAGAGTTGGACGGGAATTTTTCGGTGCGGGTCTTCATGGTGGTCAACTCCATTGGATCACTCCTGATAACGATGTCCGTGGCAGTCCATCGCTCCCTGACATACGCATGTGCTCGAGTCCAAAGCCAAACACCATGCGTGCAGGGTTTTTGCGTGATGGCTATTGGCTCCGACTTGAGCATTTTCAGAATAGTTCAGAAAAAGTTGCGTAGGCTTCGTAATTATTTCTGACTGGTCAGTCAGGGCTTTTCCTACGGAACTATTGCCGTGCGCGGCAGTATTCGCGGGCCTTCCAGCTCAAGCGTCGCGCTTGGGAAGCGTGTGGCTGAGGTCGTGCAGATGCCGCCGCGACAGGCTGAGGAAGCGTGGCGTGGGGCCGATATCTTCGTACAGCGGATCACCCTCTTCATCGGTGGCGATCACCTGCTGGCCCTTCACGTAGGGGAAGCTGGCTTCGAGTTCTTCGAGCGCGGCGGCAACCAGTTCGCCGAGCAATTCTTCGGTGGTGCGCTTGGGGTACATCTCGACCAAGGCTGCCAGGCGCGCTTCGGACTCCAGGTCCAGGTGCAGGTGGTGCCCGGTGGGGCTGAGGGTGCCGGCGGCGTTCTGTTCCCAATGTTGTGCGAGCTCGCGGATTTTCATGATGACCTCTGTAAAACCATGGCATGAGCTGTGAGGGCCGTCTCTTCACTTTAGTTGCATTGGCCGATCCCGGCTTGCCTTGCGGGGGCGCCTGTGGGCACTCTTGGGGCAATGACCTGGGCGGCGGCGCGGGTGGACCGCGCGATGAGGAGAGCCAATGACCGATATCGATGTGCGCTTGCGTGAGGATGTCCATCTGTTGGGTGAACTGCTGGGCGAGACCATCCGCCAGCAGCATGGCGAGGCATTCCTGCAGAAGATCGAGGATATCCGTCACAGCGCCAAGGCCGATCGCCGTGGCGCGGCCGAGCAGTTGAGCTCCACCCTCGGCGATCTTGCAGACGATGACCTGTTGCCGGTTGCCCGGGCCTTCAATCAGTTCCTCAACCTGGCCAACATTGCCGAGCAGTACCAGTTGATCCATCGCCGTGGCGCCGACCAACCGGCGCCGTTCGAGGACCGTGCTCTGCCTGAGTTGCTGGCGCGGCTCAAGCAGGCAGGGCATGGCAACGATGCCTTGGCCCGGCAACTGGCCAAGCTGGACATCCAGCTGGTGCTCACTGCCCACCCCACCGAAGTGGCGCGGCGTACGCTGATCCAGAAGTACGATGCCATCGCCGCGCAGCTTGCCGCACAGGACCATCGCGACCTCACGCCGGCCGAGCGCCAGCAGGTGCGCGAGCGCCTGCGCCGGTTGATCGCCGAGGCCTGGCACACCGAGGAGATTCGACGCACCCGGCCAACGCCGGTCGATGAGGCCAAATGGGGCTTTGCGGTGATCGAGCATTCCCTGTGGCAGGCGATTCCCAGCCACCTGCGCAAGGTCGACAAGGCGTTGTTCGAGGCCACGGGCCTGCACCTGCCGCTGGAAGCGGCGCCGGTGCGTTTCGCCTCGTGGATGGGCGGCGACCGCGATGGCAACCCCAACGTCACCGCCCCGGTCACCCGCGAGGTGCTGTTGTTGGCGCGCTGGATGGCGGCCGACCTGTTCCTGCGCGATATCGACTACCTCGCCGCCGAACTGTCCATGCAACAGGCCAGTGATGTCCTGCGCGCCAAGGTGGGTGACAGCGCCGAGCCCTACCGCGCCTTCCTCAAGCAACTGCGCGATCGCCTGCGTGCCACCCGGGCTTGGGCGCATGCCTCGCTGGCCGGTCCGCAGCCTGCCGGTGCGGACGTGCTCGCCGACAATCGTGAACTGATCGAACCACTGCAACTGTGCTATCAGTCGCTGCACGACTGCGGCATGGGTGTGATCGCCGACGGCCCGTTGCTCGACTGCCTGCGCCGGGCGGTGACCTTCGGCCTGTTCCTGGTGCGCCTGGACGTGCGTCAGGATGCGGCCCGGCACCGCGACGCGCTGTCGGAGATCACCGAGTACCTGGGGCTCGGGCGTTATGCCGAGTGGGACGAAGAACAGCGCATGAGCTTCCTCCAGGCCGAGCTGAAGAATCGTCGGCCGCTGTTGCCCGCGCATTTCCAGCCCGAGGCCGAGACTGCCGAGGTGCTTGCCACCTGCCGCGAGATTGCTGCAGCACCCGCGGCATCGCTTGGCTCCTATGTCATCTCCATGGCTGGCGCAGCATCGGATGTGCTGGCCGTGCAACTGCTGCTCAAGGAGGCCGGCCTGACCCGGCCGATGCGCGTGGTGCCGCTGTTCGAAACGCTCGCCGACCTGGACAACGCAGGCCCGGTGATGGAACGACTGCTCGGCCTGCCGGGCTACCGTGCCGGCCTGCACGGGCCGCAGGAGGTGATGATCGGTTACTCGGACTCGGCCAAGGATGCCGGTACCACTGCAGCCGCCTGGGCGCAGTACCGGGCGCAGGAAAACCTGGTGCGCATCTGCCGCGAACATCAAGTCGAACTGCTGTTGTTCCACGGCCGTGGCGGCACCGTCGGCCGTGGCGGTGGCCCGGCCCATGCGGCGATCCTTTCCCAGCCGCCAGGTTCGGTGGCGGGGCGTTTCCGCACGACCGAACAGGGCGAGATGATCCGTTTCAAGTTCGGCCTGCCGGGGATCGCCGAGCAGAACCTCAATCTCTACCTGGCGGCGGTGCTCGAGGCGACCTTGCTGCCGCCGCCACCGCCCGAGCCTGCCTGGCGCGAACTCATGGACCAGCTCGCCGCCGATGGGGTGAAGGCTTATCGCGCGGTGGTTCGCGAGAACCCCGATTTCGTCGAGTACTTCCGTCAGTCCACCCCGGAGCAGGAACTTGGGCGCCTGCCGTTAGGCAGTCGGCCGGCCAAGCGCCGGGCGGGCGGCATCGAAAGCCTGCGGGCCATCCCGTGGATCTTCGGCTGGACCCAGACGCGCCTGATGCTGCCGGCCTGGCTTGGGTGGGAAACGGCGCTGGGCAATGCCCTGGCGCGCGGCCAGGGTGAGCTGCTGGGGCAGATGCGTGAGCAGTGGCCGTTCTTCCGCACCCGCATCGACATGCTGGAGATGGTGCTGGCCAAGGCCGATGCGGAAATCGCCAGGGCCTACGACGAACGTCTAGTGCAACCGGCGCTGCTGCCATTGGGTGCGCATCTGCGCGACCTATTGTCGCAGTCGTGCCAGGTGGTGTTGGGCCTCACCGGCCAGCCGGTGCTACTGGCACACAGCCCGGAGACCCTGGAATTCATCAGCCTGCGCAACACCTACCTGGACCCGCTGCACCGCCTGCAGGCCGAGCTGCTGGCCCGGTCGCGGGTGCGCGAAGCCGCTCTGGACAGCCCGCTGGAGCAGGCCCTGCTGGTGACCGTGGCCGGTATTGCCGCCGGTTTGCGCAACACCGGCTGAGGCCGTCGGACAGCGCCGCACCGGGCTGCACGGTGATGCAGCCGGGGTATGCATCGGGGTAGGTTGCGATGGGTGCAACCTGCTCGGCAAAAGGGCGCCAGATGGGCGTTCGTGCAATTTTGGAACGCTTGTCTGCCTGCCGGGCGCTGTGTATCTTGAGCAGCCTTTTGACCGATTTTCCGGTCTGATCCGATTTTCCGGACTTGGCCCTGAACGCCGAATCCATTGATTTGCAATAAAAAAATATGAGGAGCACAAGATGCGCGTAATTCTGCTGGGAGCTCCCGGGGCCGGTAAAGGTACTCAGGCAAAGTTCATCACCGAGAAGTTCGGTATTCCACAGATCTCCACCGGCGACATGCTGCGTGCCGCTGTCAAGGCCGGCACCCCGCTGGGTCTGGAACTGAAGAAAGTCATGGACGCCGGCCAGCTGGTTTCCGACGATCTGATCATCAGCCTGGTGAAGGAGCGCATCGCTCAGCCAGACTGCGCCAAGGGCTGCCTGTTCGACGGTTTCCCACGCACCATCCCGCAGGCCGAAGCCATGGTCGCTGCCGGTGTCGACATTGATGCCGTAGTCGAAATCGCCGTGGACGACGAAGAGATCGTCGGTCGCATGGCCGGTCGCCGCGTGCACCTGGCCTCGGGCCGCACCTACCACATCCAGTACAACCCGCCGAAAGTGGCAGGCAAGGACGATGTCACCGGCGAAGACCTGATCCAGCGCGACGACGACAAGGAAGAAACCGTGCGTCACCGCCTGTCGGTCTACCACAGCCAGACCAAGCCGCTGGTGGACTTCTACCAGAAGCTGTCCGCCGCTAACGCCGGCAAGCCCAAGTACGCCCACATCGAAGGCGTCGGCTCGGTCGAGTCGATCACCGCCAAGGTGCTGGCAGCCCTGAGCTGATCGCCCTCTGCGTTTTACAACGGCCCGCTTGCGGGCCGTTGTCGTTTATACTGCCGCTCTTTTCCCTCTCGCCTGGATACACGTTCGATGACCACCCTGCTGGCCCTGGATACCGCCACCGAAGCCTGTTCCGTCGCCCTGCTGCATGACGGCAAGGTGACCAGCCATTACGAGGTGATCCCGCGCCAGCATGCGCAGAAGCTGCTGCCGATGATCAAGCAGTTGCTCGCCGACTCCGGTATCGCCCTGAGTGCAGTGGATGCCATCGCCTTTGGCCGTGGGCCTGGGGCCTTCACGGGTGTGCGCATCGCCATCGGTGTGGTCCAGGGCCTGGCGTTCGCCCTCGAACGCCCGGTGCTGCCGGTGTCGAACCTCGCCGCCCTGGCCCAGGGAGCGTTGCGCCAACAGGGCGTGCAGCAGGTGGCCGCGGCCATCGATGCGCGCATGGACGAAGTGTATTGGGGCTGCTACAAGGCGCACGATGGCGAAATGCGCCTGCTCGACCAGGAGCGGGTGATCGCACCTGAGCGGGCGGCGCTGCCCCAGGCCGGCCAGTGGTTCGGTGCCGGCACTGGCTGGGGTTACGGCGAGCGTCTGGCGGTGCAGGTCGAGCGTTGCGATGCCCAGGCCCTGCCGCATGCCCTGGATATCCTCAGCCTGGCCGGTCATACCTGGGCGCGTGGCGAGGCGGTTGCGGCCGAACAGGCGCAACCGGTCTATCTGCGCGATAACGTCGCTACGCCCAAGGCGCGCTGAGTGCAGTTCGTCGGCTATTGCCGTTCGAGATAAAACCTTTTGCGCGAACTGTGGTCCAGTTATCACACGCGCATTGGTGATGGAAGCCTGATGCTGCTAGATTGCCATCATTGCTCCCGAGTGCACCCATCATGCGCATCGACGGTTTCTCCTCACAGTCCTATCCGGTCAAGCGTGCCCCGCGCAAGGCGTTGGTGCGCGACGAGAGCATCGACGATGCGCAGGTAATCGAGGACGTCGAAGACGACGAAGCCGAGCAGATTGCCCGCGCCAACCGCCGCAGCGCCGGCCTGCCTGCGCGTCAGCAGGACATGGTATTCCCCCGCGCCCGTGACCGTCGCACCGCCACCGCGCTGGCCAGCTACCTCAGCACCGCCGGTTTCACCGATTGGGAGATGGAAGTGCTGGGGTTGGACCTGTACATTTGATGGATGAATCCATCGCCTCTGCCTTATCACCTCGGTTGTCCGTCCTGGAGCGAGAACGCTTGGCGCGACTACCTCTATCCCGCCGACGCCCGCCCTGCTGAATACCTTGGCCTGTACAGCCAGGTGTTCAATGCGGTCGAGGGCAACACCACCTTCTACGCCCGTCCTGCGCCCGCCACGGTGGAGCGCTGGGCCCAGGTCATGCCCCAGCGGTTTCGCTTCACTGCGAAGTTTCCCGGTGACGTCAGCCATGCGGGCGATCTGCGTGATCAGCTTGAATCCGCGCTGGACTTCACCCGCCTGTTGGCGCCGCTGGGCGAGCGAGTAACCCCCTACTGGCTGCAACTGCCAGCGCTGTTCGGCCCGGCCCGATTGGCAGAACTGAGTCACTTTCTCGACGAGATCGGTGTGCCAGTGGCCGTCGAGGTGCGCAACGATGCCTTCTTCGCCCGTGGCGATGAAGAGCGCCTGCTCAACCGACTGTTGCATGAGCGCGGTGTGGAGCGAATCTGCCTGGATCCGCGGGCATTGTTCAGTTGCACGTTGCGCGACCCGGCGGTGCTGCACGCGCAGGCCAAGAAGCCCAAGGTGCCGCCGCGTCCGGCCGCCTTCAGCCAGCACCCGCAGGTGCGCTTCATCGGTCATCCGGAGTTGGCTGCCAACGACAGCTTTCTCACACCCTGGGTAGACAAGGTCGCCGGCTGGATCGAGGAGGGGCGTTGCCCGTACATTTTCCTGCACACCTCCGACAACCGCCTGGCCGCAGCCTTGGCCCAGCACTTTCACCAGCGCCTCATGGTGCGGTTGCCGGGCCTGGCGGCCTTGCCGGAATTGCCGCGCGCACCTGAGGTCGAACAACTGGGATTACTCTGACCCCCAGACCTTGCCGGAGACCTGATCATGGATGTGCAAACCCTGCGAGCCGAAGCCTTCAAGATGTTGCATGAGCGTGATGGCGCCTTCGTCATCGCCAACCCTTGGGACGCCGGGTCCGCCAAGCTGCTGGCTGCGCTGGGCTTCGAGGCACTGGCCACGACCAGCGCTGGATTGGCCTTCAGTCTGGGCCGTCCTGATGCTGAGGGCGCTCTGAGCCTCGATGAAACCCTGGCCAACGCCCAGGCCATCGTCGATGCCACACCTCTGCCGGTGGCCGCAGACCTGGAGAACGGTTTCGGCGACCGGCCCGAAGACTGCGCGCAGACCATCCTGCGTGCCGCCGAGGCCGGGTTGGTGGGCGGCTCGATCGAGGACGCCAGCGGTCGCCGCGATTCCCCCATCCATGACTTCGACCTGGCCGTCGAGCGCGTACGCGCGGCAGTGCAGGCGGCCCGCAGCCTGCCTTTCCCGTTCACCCTCTGTGCCCGCGCAGAAAACCTGCTGCACGGGCGCCTGGACCTGGATGACACCATCAAGCGGCTGCAGGCGTTCGCCGAGGCCGGTGCCGATGTGCTCTATGCCCCAGGCCTGCGCAGCGTCGATGAGATACGAGCAGTGGTGCAGGCAGTTGCGCCCAGGCCGGTCAATGTGCTGATGGGCATGGCAGGCGTGCCGCTGGGGGTGAACCAGTTGCAGGACCTGGGTGTGCGGCGCATCAGTGTGGGTTCATCAATGGCCAGGGCGGCGCTGGGGGCGTTGCAGCGTGCGGCGCTGGAGATCCGCGACCAGGGCACCTTCGCTTACGGCGAGCAGGCGGTGCCGTTCGCCCAGCTCAACGATCTGTTCCGACGCTGATCGGCCATGCGCTTGCTGGCGACGCTGTTGGGCGGGCTGATGGTCGCAGGCGCTGTTGCCTGGTATCTCGGCTGGCGCCCCCCGGCGGCGTGGAACCCCTGGGCGGCGCTCGATGTGCGTCAGCCGCCGAACCTGCTGACGGCCTACAAGCTGTCACGCCTGCGTGACGACCCGGATCTGTGTCGACAGGCACTGCAAACCTCCGCGCTGCGTTATCGGGAACAGGCCGACAGCCCGGAAACGGCGCGTTGTCCGTTACGCAACGTATGGCGTATCGAAGCTGGCGAGGCGCGGTTGAGCAGCAGCTTTCTCGCCAGTTGTCCGCTGGCGGTGGCCTATGCGCTGTTCGAGACTCACGGCCTGCAGCCTGCGGCGCAGCGTGTGTTCGGCCAGTCGGTGGCACAGGTGGATCACCTGGGCAGCTTTGCCTGTCGCAATGTCTATCATCGCGAGCAGGGGCGGCTTAGCCAGCACGCGACGGCCAATGCCCTGGACATCAGCGGTTTTCGTCTGAAGGATGGCCAGCGCATCGTGCTCGCGCGAGACTGGCAGGCGGGCGGGACGAAGGCGCAATTCCTGCGCGAAGTGCGCGATGCGGCCTGCGAGAGCTTCAGTACGGTGCTTGGGCCTGACTACAACGCCGCCCACGCAAACCACTTTCATCTGGATGCGGGGCGGTGGCAGGTCTGTCGCTGATTCAGGCGTGTACGCGCACGTTGTTCAGCACCACCGGGCGCGCCCAGTGGGTGTCGAACTCCAGGTCGGTCTGCTGCTTGGCGAGAGTTGCGTCGTCGAAGGGCTCCGGGGCCGGCTCTAGCAGGTACTTTTCCAGTTCGGCGATCGGCAGGTGCAGCGGACGCGGCGAAGGCGCCGGGCCCGGCTCGGGCGAGGGATGGCCCTGGTTCATCACCAGCGGACGCAGCCAACTGCCGTTGAGGTCGAGCTGGCGCTGCTGTTCGATCAGTTCGCTGGCGCTGAAGGGTTCGGGGGCCGGCTCCAGCAGGTTGGCTTCCAGTTCCGCCTTGGGCAGGAACAGCGGCTCGGGCGGACGCACCTCGGTATCCTGAACCGGCAGCGCGCGCTGAATTTCGATCAATGCCAGCGCCTTGGCGCCACCTAGTGGCTCGCCGCTGTCCTTGTCGTACTGGCGAGTCAATGCCTGGCTGAAGCTGTCCTGCTCTTCTGCGGACTGCTCGGCCATCGCGCGGGCGAAGAAGTCCTGCCACAGGTGGCTGACGCCGCCCAGTGCCTGGGTATTCTGGCGACCGTAGTTGCCGACTGGCGACAGGTAGGTCAAACCGATGGGAAGAGTATCTGACATGGCAGTCGCGCGCGTTGTGCTCTGGCAGAATAGCGGATAGAGCTTTTATCGGCCGTGGCCGGGGTTTCATTAATTTTTTCGAGTGCGGGATCGGATGGCAGAGCAAGAGCAGGGCACAGGTATCAGGGTCGAGGCGCTGTCGGCGTCGTTCCAGGCGCAGGCACAGGAATGGTCGCAGCGTCTGGGCCTGCCGCAGGTGGATGACGCGGCGGAGTTCGCTGTGCAAATCGGTGCTGATGGTCTGCAGATCCAGCAATTGGGCCCGCAGGCTCCCGGTCCGGTCCGGGTGGATTTCGTCGAAGGGCAGGCGGCGCATCGGCGTCTGTTCGGCGGCGGCAATGGACAGATGATCGCAAAGGCGGTCGGTATTGCCCAAGGCGTTCGCCCCCAGGTGCTCGATGCCACTGCGGGCCTGGGCAAGGATGCCTTCGTGCTGGCGAGTCTGGGCTGCCAGATGACCCTGATCGAACGTCAGCCGTTGATTGCTGCGTTGCTCGAGGATGGCCTGGCGCGTGGGCGCCTGGATGCCGAAGTGGCGCCGATCGTCGAGCGCATGCGCCTGCTGACCGGTAACGCCATCGAGCGCATGCGCGATTGGCAGGGCGAGGCGCCGCAGGTGATCTACCTTGACCCGATGTTCCCGCATCGTGACAAGAGCGCGCTGGTGAAGAAGGAAATGCGCGTGTTCCGCCCGCTGGTGGGCGACGACCTGGATGCTCCTGCACTGCTGGAGGCGGCGCTGGCGCTGGCCAGCCACCGGGTGGTGGTCAAGCGCCCGCGCAAGGCGCCGATCATCGACGGGCCAAAGCCGAGCCATAGCCTGGAAGGCAAGTCCAGCCGCTATGATATCTATCCGAAGAAGGCGTTGAAGGCTTAGGGTAAGCCAGCTTTTGAGCATGGCTTTCCAAGGTGTTTGCAATGTGATTGCGTGAGGGCTGACAGGTGCTTGCCTGAAGTTTTTCAGCGCCTATGAGATCGAGCGCCGCCCGCGCGGCGCTTCGCGGGCAAGTCGGAGCGCCGAACCGCCGCCTCCACATTTGTTTCGGGCCAATGAATCCTGTGGCATTTTCGCGCGACCCCTTTGGCGCACGGCGCAATATCGAGTCGTACACACCAAGCGGTCGCGCGCCTGCGGCACAGGCATAACTGGCCCGAAACAAATGTAGGAGCGGGCTTGCCCGCGAAGCGCCGCGCGGGCGGCGCTCGATCTTGTAGGCGCTAAAAAGCTTTCGACTAGCGCCTGTTAGCCTCTACGCAAACCTTGAATGCCATACGCCCGCATGAACACCCCGACCACCTCGCGCACATGCTGCTCGGCTTCCTCTCCGGCCAGCGGCGGTGCGCAGCCCAGCAGCAGGCGGTAATCGGCAGCGCCCTTGATCAGGCAGAAGAAATGCTCGGCGGCGCGCAACGGATTCTCGATCCGCAGCAACCCACGCTCGTCGACACAGCGCAGCAACGCCTCCATCTCGGCCAGCACCCGCTTGGGCCCCGCCTCGTAGAAGAACTGCCCAAGCCCCGGGTCCTGGCTGCCCAGGGCCATGATCAGGCGCGTGAGCTTGACCGACTCGTCGCTGCTGATCAGTGCCTGGAAGCCTCGGGCGATGTTGAGCAGCACCTCTTCGATCGGCACCCCCTCGGGCAGCTCGAAGATCAGGTCGGGCAGCTGCGTCTGGCAGGTGGCCATGACTGCCGAGCCGAACAGGGTCTGCTTGTCGTTGAAGTGGCTATAGACCGTGAGTTTTGAAACACCTGCCGCCGCAGCGACCGCATCCATGCTGGTGTTGGCATAGCCAAGGCTGAGGAACAGCGACTTGGCGGCTTCGAGGATGGCCTCGCGCTTGGCGAGATCCTTGGGCCGGCCAGGGCCTGTGGGTGCGTCGATGGGCATTGGAATCCGTGTCTGTCTGATGAAGCGCTCATATTACCGGGTCGCGCGGCTCGCGGCTGCTACGCACGTCGCGGCGCAAATACATTTTTCTCTCATGCACCTGCTTCCCGGAGTCGTTTCGCTGACTTAATATACCCGCCAGTATAATTATTCGATGCGTCCTCTGCGAAAGGTCTTCCATCATGTTGCGTCGTGCGTCGCCCCTCGTCCTGCCCCTTGCCTGCCTTCTGCTGCTCACTGCCTGCGGCCAGGAGGCTGCTGCACCCGCGGCCCCGCGTCCGGCACTGGTGATCCAGCCCCAGCCCACCGGCGCCTCGGCCGACAGCTATCCGGGCGAAGTACGCGCCAGGTTCGAGCCGGAACTGGCGTTCCGTATTGGTGGCAAGGTCAGCAAGCGCCTGGTCGAGGAAGGGCAGCGGGTCAAGGCCGACCAACCACTGGCCGAGCTCGATCCACAGGATGTGCGCCTGCAGTTGGAGGCCAACCGCGCGCAGATGGCGGCCGCCGAAGCGAACCTGTCGCTGGTGCGGGCCGAACGCGACCGTTACCAGAAGCTGCTCGACCGGCAGATGGTCAGCCATTCCCAGTTCGACAATGCCGAGAACCTCTACCGTGCAGGTCTTGCCCGCCTCAAGCAGGCCAAGGCCGAATTCGACGTGGCCGGCAACCAGGCGGAATATGCGGTGCTGCGGGCGCCGCAGAACGGAGTGATCGCCAAGCGCCAGGTCGAGGTCGGCCAGGTGGTTGCGGCGGGGCAGACAGTGTTCACCCTGGCCGCCGATGGCGAACGTGAGGTGGCCATCGGCCTGCCCGAACAACAGTTCGCGCGTTTCTCGGTAGGGCAGGCGGTCAGTGTCGAACTGTGGTCGCACCCCGAGCAACGCTTCGAGGGACGCATCCGCGAGCTGTCGCCGGCGGCTGATCCACGCTCGCGCACCTTCGCTGCGCGAATCGCTTTCACATCGACGCAAGCCCCGGCAGAGCTGGGCCAGAGCGCCAAGGTGTACATCGCCCATGCCGAACACTCGCCGCTGTCGGTGCCGCTGTCGGCGGTGACTGCCGAGCAGGGCCAGGCTTATGTCTGGCGGGTTGGCAAGGACAATCGGCTGGAGCGTGCGCCCGTGCGTCTCGGCCCTTATGGCGCAGACAGCGTGCCGGTGCTCGAAGGGCTGGGCGCCAACGATTGGGTGGTCGCCGCAGGTGGCCACGTGCTGCGCGAAGGCCAGGAGGTACGGCCGGTCGATCGCAGCAACCGTGTGGTGAACCTGGCGACCAAGGAGTAAGTCCCGATGGGTTTCAACCTTTCCGCCTGGGCGCTGCGCAATCGCCAGATCGTACTGTTCCTGATGATCCTGTTGGCGGCCATTGGCGCCATGTCCTACACCAAGCTGGGGCAGAGTGAAGATCCGCCCTTTACCTTCAAGGCCATGGTCGTGCGTACGCTGTGGCCTGGTGCCACCGCCGAAGAGGTATCCCGACAGGTCACCGAGCGCATCGAAAAGAAGCTGATGGAGACCGGCGAGTACGACAAGATCGTCTCGTTCTCCCGTCCGGGTGAGTCCCAGGTCACGTTCATGGCCCGCGACTCGATGCATTCGAACGAAATTCCCGAGCTGTGGTACCAGATCCGCAAGAAGGTCGCGGACATTCGTCACACCTTGCCACCGGAGGTGCAGGGGCCGTTCTTCAACGACGAGTTCGGCACCACCTTCGGCAATATCTACGCCCTGAGCGGGGCAGGCTTCGACTATGCGGTGCTCAAGGATTATGCCGACCGCATCCAGATCCAGCTGCAGCGGGTCAAGGATGTGGGCAAGGTCGAGCTGATCGGCTTGCAGGACGAGAAGATCTGGATCGAGCTGTCCAACACCAAGCTGGCGACCCTTGGGGTGCCGCTGGCGGCGGTGCAGCAGGCGTTGCGCGAGCAGAATGCGGTGAGCACTGCGGGCTTCTTCGAAACGCCCAGTGAGCGCTTGCAACTGCGGGTCAGCGGGCGCTTCGACAGCGTCGAGCAGATTCGCCAGTTCCCCATCCGTGTGGGCGACCGAACCTTCCGCATCGGCGATGTCGCCGAAGTCCATCGCGGCTTCAACGACCCACCTGCGCCACGTATGCGCTTCATGGGCGAGGATGCCATCGGCCTTGCCGTGTCGATGAAGGACGGCGGTGACATCCTGGTACTGGGCAAGGCGCTGGAAGCCGAGTTCGCCCGCCTGGCGCACAACCTGCCAGCGGGCATGGAACTGCGCAAGGTGTCCGATCAGCCGGCAGCGGTCAAGGCTGGGGTCGGCGAGTTCATCCAGGTGCTGGTCGAGGCACTGGTCATCGTGTTGCTGGTGAGCTTCTTCTCGCTGGGGGTGCGCACGGGGTTGGTGGTGGCGCTGGCGATCCCGCTGGTGCTGGCGATGACCTTCGCCGCGATGCACTACTTCGGCATCGGCTTGCACAAGATTTCGCTGGGGGCGCTGGTACTGGCCCTGGGGTTGCTTGTGGACGATGCGATCATTGCGGTCGAGATGATGGCGATCAAGATGGAGCAGGGCTACGACCGGCTCAAGGCGGCGAGCTATGCCTGGTCGAGTACCGCCTTCCCGATGCTGACCGGCACGCTGATCACCGCTGCGGGCTTTCTGCCGATCGCCACGGCCGCGTCGAGCACCGGCGAGTACACCCGGTCGATCTTCCAGGTGGTGACCATTGCTTTGCTGACCTCGTGGGTCGCGGCGGTATTGTTCGTCCCCTACCTGGGCGACCGCCTGCTGCCGGACCTGGCCAAGCGCCATGCGGCGCGTCACGGCAATGGTGAGCATACGCCCGACCCTTATGCCACGCCGTTCTACCAGCGTGTGCGCAAGGTGGTGGAGTGGTGCGTGCGCCGTCGCAAGACCGTGATCGTGCTGACCATTGCCGCTTTCATCGGCAGCATCGTGCTGTTCCGCTTCGTGCCCCAGCAGTTCTTCCCTGCGTCGGCGCGGCCTGAGCTGATGATCGACCTGAAGCTCGCCGAAGGGGCTTCGCTGGCCAATACCGCCGAGCAGGTCAAGCGCCTGGAGGCCTTACTCAAGCAGCAGGACGGTATCGACAACTACGTGGCCTACGTCGGCACCGGCTCACCGCGTTATTACCTGCCGCTGGATCAGCAACTGCCGGCGGCGAGCTTCGCCCAGTTCGTGGTGCTGGCCAAGTCGCTCAAAGACCGCGAAGCCCTGCGCAGCTGGGCCATTACCACCCTTGAGCAGGAATTCCCGCAATTGCGCTCGCGGGTCACGCGCCTTGAGAACGGTCCGCCCGTGGGTTACCCGGTGCAGTTCCGGGTCACTGGTGAGCACATCGAGAAAGTACGCGCCCTGGCCCGCGAGGTGGCGGCCAAGGTGCGCGAGAACCCGCATGTGGTCAACGTGCACCTGGACTGGGAGGAGCCGAGCAAGGCGGTGTTCCTGGCGATCGACCAGGACCGTGCCCGCGCGTTGGGGGTGAGTACCTCGCACCTGTCCAGTTTCCTGCAGAGCTCGTTGACAGGTACTACGGTCAGCCAGTACCGCGAGGACAACGAACTGATCGAGATCCTCCTGCGCGGCACCCGCGAGGAGCGCAGCGACATGGGTAGCCTGGGCAGCCTGGCGCTGCCGACCGACAACGGCCAGAGCGTGGCGTTGTCGCAGGTGGCGACGCTGGAGTACGGCTTCGAAGAGGGCGTGATCTGGCACCGCAATCGCCTGCCGACGGTGACCGTGCGTGCCGACATCTACGACAAGGAACAGCCGGACAGCCTGGTCAAGCAGATCCTGCCGACCCTGCAGCAGGTGCGCGAGCGGTTGCCCGACGGCTACCTGCTGGAAGTCGGCGGCACGGTGGAGGATGCCCAGCGCGGTCAACGCTCGGTGAACGCGGGCATGCCGCTGTTCATCGTGGTGGTACTGAGCCTGCTGATGATCCAGCTGCGCAGTTTCTCGCGCACGGTGATGGTGTTCCTCACCGCGCCGTTGGGGCTGATTGGTGTGACCCTGTTCCTGCTGGTGTTCCGCCAGCCGTTCGGCTTCGTGGCGATGCTTGGCACCATCGCGCTGGCAGGGATGATCATGCGTAACTCGGTGATCCTGGTGGACCAGATCGAGCAGGACATCGCCGCTGGGCTGGACCGTTGGCAGGCGATCATCGAGGCCACGGTGCGGCGCTTCCGGCCCATCGTGCTGACCGCCCTGGCGGCGGTTCTGGCGATGATCCCGCTGTCGCGCAGCGTGTTCTACGGGCCGATGGCGGTGGCGATCATGGGTGGTCTGATCGTGGCCACGGCCCTGACGCTGTTGTTCCTGCCGGCGCTGTATGCGGCGTGGTTCAGGGTGAGGAAGAACGCCTGAGGCCGACCTTCAGACCGCCGCGATTTCCTCGGCGGTCAGCGTCCTGAACGCACCTGGCGCCAGGGCCGGGTCCAGATGGATCGGCCCCATGCTTTCGCGGTGCAGGCCGATCACCTTGTTGTCGAAGTGGCCGAACATGCGCTTGACCTGGTGATAGCGCCCTTCGACGATCGCCAGCCGCGCGCTGCGTGGGCCCAGAATGTCGAGTTGGGCGGGCAGGGTGGTGAGGTCTTCGAAGGCGAAGTAGAAGCCTTGGCGGAATTTGTCGATGTAGTGCGCGCCGATTTCGTCCTCAGTCTCGACCAGATAGATCTTCGCCTGCTTGGTGCGTGGTTGGGTCAGGCGGCGTGACCATTGGCCGTCATTGGTCAGGATCATCAGGCCGGTGGTGTTGTAGTCCAGGCGCCCGGCAATGTGCAGGTCGTCACGCAGTTCGGGCGGCAGCAGGTCGAGTACGGTGGGGTGCTGCGGGTCGCGTGTGGCGCTGACGCAACCGGCGGGCTTGTGCAGCATCAGGTAGCGTGCTGGGCGCCCGGCCTGCAGCAACTGCTCATCGACCTCGACTCGGCTGAATTCACGCACCTCATGGCGCGGATCGATCACCGGCTGCGCGTCGACCCGCACACGGCGCTGCACCAGCAGCACGCGCACCTGCTGGCGATTGTACTGGGGGAAGTTGGCGAGAAATCGATCGAGGCGCATCGTACAAGTCTTAGAGAGGCTGCCGCTGGTCGGCTGCCTTGAGCTGTTCGTCGACTGCTGCACAGCGAGGGCACAGACAGGCTTTGTTACGCAGTTCGTCGGGAAGCGCTTCTAGCACAGCGGAGTCGATGCTGACGCTGAAACACCAGCAGGCCTGGGTGGCACTGCGCGGGTCGGCCAGGGCGCACTGGTTGGCGGCGCCGCAGGCGGGGCAGCGCTGGCTGTCGTTCATGGGGGCTTCCGGGTATTCGAGGTAGATCTGCACGGAGGCGCGCAGTATATCCGCTCACAGCTCTTGTCGCGCCTCTGTCCATTTGTATTTCCAGATCGTTCTGTCTGTTTCAATTTGTTGCGCAAATGGCACCGGACCTCGGGCGCACTGTCTTACTCAGTGTCGATCAACGTGTTGCGATCGACGTCCGCCAGCGCCGCTGTGCCGGGCAATCCAGCGGTCCAGGAGGCCGCCATGTACCCTCGAATCCTGTTGGTCGTTCTGCTTGGCCTGATGACCAGTGCCTGCGCCCCATACTACGGGGGCGGGGGCTATTACCGCAGCGAGTACTACACCGCTGACCGCTACGCCTACCCGGGTTACTACTATCGTCAGGACCGTTACTACGTCGCGCCCCAGCCTCGGTATTACTACCAGACGGCACCGCGTTACTACCGTCCAGCGCCGGCGCCTTACTACCGGCCCTACACGCCACCGGTGGTGAACCAGTGGCATGGCAATCCGCGTTATGACTACGGCAACCGCCAGCGCTATGACTATGGGCGTGACCGCGATCGCCAGGACTATCGTGGTGGTGGGCGGGATGATCGCTGGCATTCCAATGGGCAAAGGGACCGGGGGCGCGGGGATCGCAACTGGCAGCGATAGGATCAGCCCAGATCTGCCAGCGGGTGTCGCCCCTCCCAGACTTTAGCGAAATGCGCGTCGACCACCGCCGCTGGCACCTTGCCGATATCCGGCCAGTGCCAGCGCGGTTGGTTGTCTTTGTCGAGCAAGCGAGCACGCACCCCTTCGCTGAATTCCGGATGCCGACAGCAGTTCAGGCTCATGGCGTATTCCATCTGGAACACCTGGGCCAGCGACAGATGACGGGCGCGGTGAAGCTGTTCCCAGACCAGATGCCCCGTGAGCGGGCAGCCTTCATGCAAGCGCTCGCCCGCCTTGGCCAGGAGTGGATCGGCGTGTTGTCTCAAGCCGCACACGGCCCGCCAGGCGGCTACCGGGTCAGCGATATCGAGCAGCGCATCGATCACGGCGCGGCGGGGCAGCCACTGCGCCTCGGGAAGTTCGCCCCAGGCGCGATGCTGCTCGGCCCTGAGCAGGCTGTTCAGTTGCAAGTCGGTCTGTTCCTGCCAGTTCAGTTGCAGCAGTTCCTCAATCAGCGCCGCCTGCTGCTGCTCGCCGAGGAAGCGGTCCGCCAACCCCAGGTCAAGGGCGTCACGGGCATTGATCGGCGCACCTGTCAGCGCCAGAAACAGGCCAAGCTTGCCCGGCAGGCGGCTGAGGAACCAACTGGCACCGACATCCGGATACAGACCGATGCTCACCTCCGGCATCGCCAGGCGGCTGCTGGGGGTGACGATGCGTACATTGGCACCCTGCAACAGGCCCATGCCGCCGCCCAGCACATGACCGTGGCCCCAGCACAATAGCGGCTTGGGGTAGGTGTGCAGCAGATAGTCGAGGCGGTATTCGGCGGCGAAGAAGGTTGCCGCCAGCGGCGGCACGCTGCCGGGATGCTCGCGACAGGCCTGTACCAGCGCCCGGACATCGCCGCCTGCGCAGAAGGCCTTTTCGCCATCGCCGCGCAGCAGCACGCAGACGACGCCCGGATCGCGCGCCCATTCGCGCAGGTGCGAATCGAGCATCTCGATCATCGGCAGGGTCAGGGCGTTCAGGGTCTTGGCGGCATCCAGGGTGGCGATGCCGATACGGGCGCCATCGGCGCCGGTGAGTACCTCGCAATGAATGGACATGGACAACCTCGCGCAAGTCGTCGCACAAGTATGGCTTGCCTGGCCGATCGTGCTTGTCACCGGTCGGAGCGATTGACAAGCCGGGGCGGCTTTCCTAGTGTCGCGCCCACTCTGATTCAGGATGGCGCCATGACCGACGACGATCGCATCAAGCTCGAACCTAGCTGGAAGGCCGCATTGCGTGCCGAGTTCGACAAGCCCTACATGCAGCAGCTGCGCGAATTCCTGCGCCAGGAATATGCCGCGGGCAAGGAGATCTATCCACCTGGGCCGCTGATCTTCAACGCCCTCAACACCACGCCGCTGGACAAGGTGAAGGTGGTGATCCTCGGCCAGGACCCTTACCACGGCCCCGGCCAGGCCCATGGTCTGTGCTTCTCGGTGCAGCCGGGCGTGCCGACGCCGCCTTCGCTGGTGAACATCTACAAGGAGCTGCAGCGCGACCTGAACCTGCCGATCCCCAATCACGGCTACCTGCAGAGCTGGGCCGAGCAGGGGGTGTTGCTGCTCAACACCACCATGACGGTCGAGCGTGCCAATGCTGCGTCGCATGCCAAGAAGGGCTGGGAGTTCTTCACCGACCGCATCATCGAGCTGGTCAGCGAGCAGTGCGAGAACGTGGTGTTCCTGCTGTGGGGTTCCCATGCGCAGAGCAAGCAGAAGCTGATCGACGGGACCAAGCATCTGGTGCTCAAGTCGGTGCATCCGTCGCCCTTGTCGGCGTATCGCGGATTTTTGGGTTGCGGGCATTTCAGCCGGACCAACGGCTTCCTGCAGCAGCGCGGATTGGAGCCCATCAACTGGGCGGTGCCGCCGTTGTAAGGGCTTGCGGTCGGGTTGGTCTCTTCGCGGGCAAGCCTGCCCTCAGCCAGTGGGAGCGGGCTTGCCCGCGAAGAGACCGACCGCTCAATCGCCCTGGCGCACCCAATACCTGAACATCGGCTCTGCCAGAAACAGCACGAACAGCAGCCGCATCACCTGCAATGCCGTCACCAGCGGCACCGACAGTTGCAGGGTCTCCGCCGTCAGGCTCATCTCGGCAATCCCCCCCGGCATCATCCCCAATGTCAGCGAACGCAGGTCCAGGTGGCTGAACAGGCTCAGCACCCAGGCCGCTCCGCCTGCGATCAGCATGCACAGGGCCGTCGCCACCAGGGTGCGCCCCAGGAATGCCGGCGCACGGCGGAAGAACGCGCGGTTGAAGTGACAGGCCAGGCCACTGCCGATCAGCCACTGGCCGATCTGGCTGGCGCCGTTGGGCAGGCCGATCTGCAGGTTGTTTGCCAGGCTGATGCTGGCGGCCACCAACAGTGGCCCGAACAACCAGGGGTTGGGCTGGCGCAGGCGTTGCCAGAGCAGCGCCATGCCGATGCTCAGCGGCGCGATCAGCGCCAGCCAGCCCCAACTGACGCTGCCGGCATGGTTCAGCGCCACGCCATCGCCCAGCAGCAGCTTGAACAGCGCCGGTACGCACAGCACCACCGCCAGCACGCGCAGGCTCTGCGCTGCCGCTACCTGGCTGAGTACCGCACCGTTGCGCGCGCCCAGGTTGACCATTTCCCCCGAGCCGCCAGGCATGCTGGCAAAGAATGCCGTGGCACGGTCCTCACCGGAGCGGCGCAGCAGCCACACGCCGACGCCGCTGGAGACCGTGGTCAGCAGCGCGCCGAAGAAGATCAAGCCGAAATGGCTGGCAACCTGTTCGATCACTTCCGGGGTGAAGTGCAGGCCGATACCGATACCGATGACCCACTGCCCGCATTTGCGGCCGTTGGGGATCTCCGACAGCTGCCAGGGGGTGAGGCAGCGTACTGCGATGATCGCCAGCAGCGAGCCGACCATCCACGGCAAAGGCCAGCCGACCTTGCTGGCGATGAAACCGCCAGCAAGTCCGACCAGCCCGGTGGCCCAGAACAGCGGCAACGACCGATCAGGCATCAGCCATGGCCCGGCGCTGCAGGCTGCGGCGGCGCCAGATGCGCAGCAGCGGGAGGGCCAGCATGCAGAACACCAGTGCCCACACGCTCATGCTGATCGGGCTCGACCAGAGGATGCCCAGCTCGCCGTTGGAGATCGACAGCGCACGGCGCAGGTTCTGCTCCATCAGCCCGCCGAGGATGAAGCCCAGCAGGATCGGCGACAGCGGGAAGTCGAGCTTGCGCAGGATGTAGCCCATGATGCCGATGCCAACCATCAGGAACAGGTCGAAGGTGGTGGCGTGCACGGCATAGACGCCGATCGCGGTGATGATCGCGATCACCGGCACCAGCGCCCAGTTCGGCACGGCAAGGATGCGGGTGAAGATGCGGATCATCGGGATGTTCAGGATCACCAGCATGATGTTGGCGATGAACAGCGAGGCGATCAGGCCCCACACGATGTCAGGCTGCTGTTCGAACAGCAGTGGGCCGGGGGTGATGTTGTACAGGGTCAGTGCACCGATCATCACGGCGGTGGTGCCCGAACCTGGTACGCCCAGGGTCAGCATTGGCACCAGGGCGCCGCAGCAGGATGCACCGATGGCGGTTTCCGGGGCGGCGAGGCCACGGGCATCGCCCTTGCCGAACTTGCCGCTGGTCCCGGCGATACGCTTCTCGGTCATGTACGCCACGGCGCTGGCCAGGGTGGCACCGGCACCGGGCAGCACGCCCATGAAGAAGCCGAGCAGGCCGCAGCGAATGTTGACGACGAAGACCGAGGCCGCTTCCTTGAGGTTGAACAACATGCGCCCGGTGGCCTTGACGGCCTGGTGGCCATGGTGGGTCTTTTCCAGCAGCAGGAGAATCTCGCTGATGGAGAACAGGCCCAGTACCAGCACGACGAACTGGATACCGTCGGCCAGGTGCACGCTGTCACCGGTGAAGCGGTACACGCCGCTGTTGGCGTCGATGCCGACGGCGGACAGGAACAGGCCGATCAGCGCGGCGATGAAGGTCTTCAGTGGCTTGTCGCCGGCCATGCCGCCGAGGGCGACGATGGCGAACACCATCAACACGAAGTACTCCGCCGGTCCGAAGGCGATCGCCCATTTCGCCAGCAGCGGGGCAAACAGCACCATGCCGCAGGTAGCGATGAAGGCACCGATGAACGAGCTCCAGGCCGACAGTGACAGGGCGACACCGGCCAGGCCCTGGCGGGCCATCGGGTAGCCATCGAGGGTGGTCATCACGGTCGAGGCTTCGCCCGGGATGTTCAGCAGGATCGAACTGATCCGGCCGCCGTACTCGCAGCCCAGATACACCGCGGCCAGCAGGATCAGCGCCGACTCCGGCGGCAGGCCGAGGGCGAAGGCGATGGGGATCAGCAGCGCCACACCGTTGATCGGGCCCAGGCCTGGCAACAGGCCGACGACGGTGCCGATCAAGGTGCCGCTCAGGGCAGTGACGAGGTTGTAGGGGCTCAGGGCGACGCCGAAGCCCTGGCCGAGGTAGCTCAAGGTATCCATGTGTCAGTTCTCCAGTACGTCGAGCAGGCCGAGAGGCAGGGGGACGTCCATCACCCGGTCGAACAGCCAGTAGAGGAAGATGCTCATGCCCACCACCACCATGGCGCTGTGCAGCCAGCGGCCGCCATACAGGCGGGCCATGGGCAGGCCGGTGAGGACGGCGCTGAGGATGAAGCCCAGCGACTCGAAGGTGGCGGCGAAGACGATCAGCAGGCCGATGCAGGCGGCGATCTTGGTGAGGGTCTCGCGGTCCAGGGGAATTTCATCGTCCTTGTGCACGATGGGCGTCGGACGAATCGCCAGATACAAAAGGCCCAGGCTCATCAGGCCGAGCATCAGCAGCGGGTAGGCACGCGGCCCTACCGGCTCATAGGAAAACGCCGCCTGGTACGGCCAGGCCATGACGGCCAGGGCGGCGCAGACTGCCAGCAGGACCAGGGCGAAGATGCGTTGCAGGATCATGAAGGAATCCTCGATAGAAGCGGCTTTCATGCTTCCCTGTGGGAGCGGGCTTGCCCGCGAATGGAACAGACCAGGCAACGATGCTGCTGCGACTGGCGAATTCGCGGGCAAGCCCGCTCCCACAGAGATCGCAGGGGCTTACTGAATCAGGCCGAATTCCTTGGCCAGGGTCTTGTAGTCGGCGACCTGCTTCTTCACGTAGCCATCGAGCTCTTCACCGGTCATGGCGAACGGGAACAGCTCGCGCTGGTCACGCAGCTTGGCGAAGTCTTCCGAGGCCAGCAGCTTGTCGAACGACTCCTTCCACCAGGCGTAGTCTTCGTCGCTCACCTTCGGGCCGAGGTAGAAGCCGCGCACCACCGGCCAGACGATGTCGTAGCCCTGCTCCTTGGCGGTCGGGATGTTCTTCATTTCAGGTTCGTCCAGGCGATTTTCCGAGAACACCGCGAGGATGCGCATGCTGCCGCTCTGGATGTGTGGCATGGAGTCGGAAATGTCGGTCGAACCCACCTGGATATGGCCGCCGAGCAGCGCGGTGGCGATTTCGCCGCCGCCTTCCAGGGCCACGTAACGCAGGTCGCGCGGGTTGATGCCGGCAGCCTTGGCGATCAGCGCGGTCTGCATCCAGTCCTGGCTACCCACGGTGCCGCCGGAACCGATCACCACCTTGCTCGGGTCCTTTTTCAATGCCGCAACCAGGTCATCGAGGGTCTTGTAGGGCGAGTCGCTTTTCACTGCGATGGCGCCATAGCTGGTGCCGACGGCGGCCAGCCATTTCACCGCGTTCTCGTCGAAACGGCCGAACTTGCCCTGGGCCAGGTTCAGCAGCGAGCCACTGGACCAGGCGACCAGCGTGCCACCGTCGGCCGGACGCTGGGCCACCACGGCGTTGTAGGCCACGGCGCCAACACCGCCTGGCATGTAGGTGACGCGCATGGGCTTGCTGAGGATCTTCTCCTCGACCAGTGCGCTCTGCACCAGTTTGCAGGTCAGGTCGAAACCACCGCCGGGCGAGGCCGGGGCGATGCATTCCGGGCGTTTCGGTTCGGCGGCCAGGGCGTTGCCTGCCAGCAGCAGGCAGCCGGTGGCAAGGACGAGTCGGCGTAGTGAAAGGTTCATCGTCTATCTCCGTGAGCGTTGTTGTTATGGGTTACCACAGGGCCACGCTGTAGCTGACCAGCAGGCGTACTTCATCGGCGTCGCGGGCGAAGTTGGAACGGAAGGTGGCGTTGCGCAGGCGCACTGCGACGTTCTTCAGCGGACCGCTCTGCACCACATACTTGAACTCGGTGTTGCGTTCCCACTCCTTGCCTTCGCTGCCATCGGCGCGGCTGACGTTGTCGCCGTTGATGTAGCGGGTCATGAAGGTCAGGCCGGGGATGCCCAGGGAGGCAAAGTTGTAGTCGTAGCGGACCTGCCAGGAGCGCTCGTCGGCGCCGGCGAAGTCGTTGATCTGGACGAAGTTGACCAGGTACGGGTCGGCGCCGTCGACATAGGGGAAGGCGCTGTCGCCAGACAGGTGCTGGTAGGCGGCGCTGAACTTGTGGCCGCTGAGCGCGTAGCTGAGCATGCCGTTGACCGTGGTGTTGTCGATCTTGCCGGCCAGGGCCTTGCCCTGTTCGTCGCTCTTCGAGAGGCGCAGGTCGGCGCCGAAGGTGCCGGGGCCCCAGGGCTGGGTGGCGACCATGCCGACGAAATGCTGGCGGTAGATGTCGTCGAGCTGGGCGAAGTGGTAGCTGCCGGTGATGCGGTCGGTGAACTTGTAGTCCAGGCCGCCCAGGTCGAAGTGATCGGCGCGGAACGTACCACCGAAGCGGCCGTTCTTGTTGTTCAGCGCCAGGTCTTCCCAGTTGGTGTCGTCACGGTCCTTGGCCTTTTCCAGGCGCCCGCCGGTGAAGGTCAGGTTCTTGATCTCGCGGGAGGTGAGCACGCCGCCTTCGAAGGTCTGCGGCAGGATGCGCCCGTCGTTGGGCTGCAGCGTCGGCAGTTCCGGGATCAGGGTGCCGACCTTGAGTTCGGTCTGGGAGATCTTGACCTTGCCGGTCAGGCCGAGCTTGGAGTACTCGTTGGCCGCCTTGCCGTCGTCGTGGGTCGGCAGCAGGCCGGTGCCTGTACGGTCCTTGCTGGAGTCGAGCTTGATGCCGAGCATGCCCAGGGCGTCGAGGCCGAAGCCCACGGTGCCGTCGGTATAGCCGGATTCGAAGTTGAGCATGAAGCCCTGGGCCCATTCGTCGCGCTTGGATTGCTGCGAGCTGGTGCCATCGCGGAAGTCGCGATTGAAGTACATGTTGCGGGTTTCGAAGGTGGCCGTACTGTCTTCGAAGAAGGCGGCCTGGCTCATCGGGGCGATGCCGGCAAGGGCAATGGCGCTGGCGAGCGTGGAGGGGCGGGCGCAAAGGGACCGGCTGGGCTGCATTGACAGCATCGTCGTCTGACTCCGTTTTATTGTTCTTATTCGTTGCACCTTGCTGGTGCTTTTTTCGGCGCGTGGAGCGACCGTGGTGCGATGCTAGGTGGCGAACCTTTCGCTAACCTTTCAGCGCGAAAGGTTTGTCACAAGGGCTTCACAGTCCCCACGACGGCGTTACACTCCGCGCCACCGCCCAACCCGAGCAGGGAGAATCCGATGCGTGTGCTGCTGGTCGAAGACCATCTGCCGTTGGCTGAAAGCGTGGCCCAGGCCCTCAAGAGCCAGGGCTTGACCGTGGATGTGCTGCATGACGGCGTCGCCGCCGACCTGGCCCTGGCCAGCGAGGACTATGCTGTCGCCGTGCTGGATGTCGGCCTGCCGCGCATGGACGGCTTCGAGGTGCTGGCGCGCCTGCGCTCGCGGGGCAAGACCCTGCCGGTGCTGATGCTCACCGCGCGCAGCGACGTCAAGGACCGCGTGCACGGCCTGAACCTTGGGGCCGACGACTACCTGGCCAAGCCTTTCGAGCTCACCGAGCTTGAGGCGCGGGTCAAGGCCCTGCTGCGCCGTAGCGTGCTCGGTGGCGAACGTCAGCAGCGTTGCGGGCCCCTGGTGTACGACCTGGACACGCGGCGCTTTGCGCTGGGTGACGAGCCGCTGACCTTGACCTCGCGGGAACAGAGCGTGCTCGAGGCGCTGATCGCCCGTCCCGGGCGGGTGATGAGCAAGGAGCAATTGGCCGCCCAGGTGTTTGGCCTGGACGAAGAAGCCAGCCCCGATGCCATCGAGATCTACATCCATCGTCTGCGCAAGAAGCTCGATGGCCATCCGGTGGCCATCGTCACCTTCCGCGGTCTGGGCTACCTGCTCGAGCATCGTGATGCGTGACAACGGCAGCCTGCGCGCGCGCCTGCTCGGCAACCTGGCGCTGTTGCTCGTGGTGCTGATGTTGGCCAGTGGCCTGAGCGCATACTGGAATGGCCGCGAGGCCGCCGACACCGCCTATGACCGCACGCTGCTGGCCTCGGCGCGGACCATTGCCGCCGGCCTTTCCCAGCGTGATGGCACGCTCAGCGCCGATGTGCCCTACGTCGCGCTGGACACCTTTGCCTACGACAGCGCCGGACGCATCTACTACCAGGTGCTGGATATCCACCAGAAGTTGATTTCCGGTTACGAGAAGCTGCCGCCGCCGCCGCCTGGCACGCCGCGCACCGACGACTATCCGGCGCTGGCGCGCTTCTACAACGCCACCTACCTGGGGCAGGACGTGCGCGTGGTGAGCCTGCTCAAGGCTGTCAGCGAGCCGAACATGAACGGCATGGCCGAGATCCGCGTGGCCGAGACCGAAGAGGCGCGGGTGAGCATGGCGCGTGGGCTGATGGCCGATACCTTGCTGCGCCTGGGCATGCTTGCGCTGGGTGCGCTGGTGATGGTGTGGTTTGCAGTCAGTGCTGCGCTGCGTCCGCTGGAGCGCCTGCGCACGGCGGTGGAAGCCCGTCAGCCCGACGACCTGAGGGCCCTGCCGGTGGTGCAGGTACAGCATGAGCTGGGGCCGCTGGTGCGGGCCTTGAACCATTTCACCGAGCGGCTGCGTGGGCAGTTCGAGCGCCAGGCGCAGTTCATCGCCGATGCCGCCCACGAGTTGCGCACACCGCTGGCGGCGCTCAAGGCGCGGGTGGAGTTGGGCTTGCGCTCGCGGGAGCCCGAGGAGTGGCGCCAGACCTTGGAGTCCGCGGCCCAGGGTACTGATCGCCTTACCCACCTGGCCAACCAGCTGCTGTCGCTGGCCCGGGTGGAAAATGGCGCGCGGGCGATCGCCGAAGGCGGTGCAAAGCGCCTGGACCTCAGCCAGCTGGCCCGCGAACTGGGCATGGCGATGGCACCGCTGGCCCATGCCCGTGGTGTTGCCCTGGCGCTGGAAGCCGAGGCGCCGGTGTGGCTCAAGGGAGAACCGACCTTGCTCAACGAGCTGCTCAGCAACCTGGTGGACAATGCACTGGCCCATACGCCGATGGGCGGCAACGTGATTCTGCGGGTGCTGGCCCCCGCCGTACTGGAGGTCGAGGACGATGGCCCGGGGATTCCACTGGATGATCGCGAGCGTGTGTTCGAGCGCTTCTACCGGCGCAGTGCCCAGGGCAGTGGGCTGGGGTTGGCGATCGTCGGCGAAATTTGTCGTGCGCATCTGGCGCAGATCAGCCTGCATGATGGCGACAACGGCGGTTTGAAGGTGCGGGTGAGTTTCATCGCGGATTGACCGCCGCACCCGCGGCATTCAGCGCAACATGTCCCGCGCCTCGACCAGTTCCATCAGGTCCAGCTCCTTGCCCTCCGGCAGGCGCAGCAGCTTATAGGCGGGGAGGCTGGTCAAGGGCTGGCCGCGCCCGCGCAGGCTGAGCGAACGGGCGATCTGGACGATGCCGATGTAGTCGATCTTGTCGGTCTCGCGCTCCAGGTTCTGGACCTGGCTGGGCAGGTTGACCAGTTGCTCTGGAAACTCCCAGGCGCTGAGGATCTTGTCGCCCAGCACCGGTTGAATCTGCTCGATGACATAGTGCAGGCACACGGGGTCGGACAGCAGCTCGTTGTGCTCTTCGGCGTAGATCAGCACCGGCAGGGCGCCGATCTGGTGCACGAGCCCACCCAGGGTGGCCTGATCGGGTTTGAGGTGGGTGTAGCGCCTGCATATTTCGTAACTGATGCCCGCTACTTCCAGGCTGTTTTCCCAGATATCGCGCAACTTGTGCTCCACCGCCGCCGAGCGGGCATGGAAGATCTGTTCGATCACCAGGCCGATGGCCAGGTTGCAGCTGTAGTTGACGCCCAGGCGCGTGATCGCGGTGTGCAGGTCGGTGACCTCCACCAGTGCGCGCAGCAGCGGGCTGTTGACCACCTTGATCAGGCGCGCCGAGAGCGCGGCATCGCGACCGATCACGCGGCTCAAGGCGGCCACGCTGATTTCGCTGTCTTCGGCGGCTTCGCGGATGCTCAGGGCAACCTCTGGCAGCGTGGGCAGGACCAGGTCGTCGTTGTCGATGGCAGCGAGCAACTGCGCTTGAACCATCTCGGCCAGCTTGTTCATGGACTTCTCTACCGCAGTGATGGGGCTGCCCCGCCGCAGCGGCGGGGCGGGCTGGTCAGCGCTGGATTTCCCGGTCGCGGTCCAGTTCGTAAGGCAGGTCCAGCAGGGTCAGGCGTGGCCCTTCGAGGCTGCCCAGGTGCAGGTTGTCATCTTCCACCGAGTCGGCGCTGAGCACTGCCAGCAGTTCGACACCTTGCTCGGCGGGTGCCGCGATGACTACCTCGCCGACAGACGAGCCGTGGGTGGGCGAGAAGATTTCTGCGCCTGGTGCGGGCGCTTCGTCCACGGGCAGCGAGAGGCGATACTGGCGACGCTTGAGCTTGCCCAGGTACTGCATGCGCGCGACGATTTCCTGGCCGGTATAGCAGCCCTTCTTGAAGCTCACACCGTCGACGGCCTGCAGGTTGATCATCTGCGGGATGAACAGTTCACGGGTCGGGCCCATGACCTGGCCGATGCCGGCGCGGATCTGGCCCAGCAGCCAGGCATCCAGGGTGCCTTCGGGCAGCGCGGCGGCGAGGGTCTCGCGCACGTTGGCGGATTGTTCGGCGGGCACCCACAATTCGACGCGAGCGGGCGAGACGGCGATGGCCAAAAGCCCTTCATGACGCACCGTGGCGCCGGCTGCCTGCGGTGTTTCAAGCCCCAGCGCCTGCAGCGCGGCATCGCCCTGCTGCAAGCCGAAGCGCACCCAGGCGGTACTTTCGTCGGTCAGCGTGGCCTTGGAAAAGACCGCGTACTTCTTCAGGTCCGCCAGTTGCGCCTCGAGCAGTTCGCTGGCCATGGCAAGGAGGTAGCCATTGCCCTCGGGCAGGATGCGGAAGCTGGATTGCATGCGGCCTTTGACCATGCAGCGCGCGCCGAGACTGGCGTGCTGCAGATTCAGGTAGTCGAGGTTGCAGGTCAGCTGGCCTTGCAGGAATTTTCCGGCGTCGGAGCCGCGGACAGCGAGGATGCCCTCGTGGGACAGGGGACAGAAGAAAGCGGAGTCGGCCATGGGTCATCGCGGTAGCTATAAAGACTGGCGGCCATCATAGAACGCCAGTAACAAAATAGGTAGGTGACTAGACCAATGCCTCGTGCCGCTGCGGTTGCAGCGCGGTATACTGCGCGACCATTCGAGGAGGGCCCCATGGTCGAACAAACTGAACTCAACCGGCTTTTCTGGCACAGCCGCCGCGGCATGCTGGAGCTGGACGTGCTGCTCGTCCCCTTCACTCAAGAGGTCTACCCGAACCTGAGCGAAGCGGATCGCGAACTGTACCGCCGCCTGTTGACCTGCGAGGACCAGGACATGTTCGGCTGGTTCATGGAGCGTAACGAATCCGAAGACCCTGAGCTGCAGCGCATGGTCCGCATCATCCTGGACCGTGTCCAGCCCAAGTGAGTGCTTCGAGTGCCGTTGGCAAGGCTCGCGCCTGCTGCTGACGGCCTATCTTTGCGGGCAGGCGCTGGCGCTCGCCACCCTGTGGTCAGTCGAGTTGCCCTGGTGGTTGGCAGCTTGTGCACTGATTGGCTGCCTCGCCCATGCCTGTTGGGTGATTCCCCGCCGTATCCTTCTGACTCATCCCGATGCCGTGACTGGCTTGCGCCGTGATGCGCGTGGCTGGCAGGCGTTCAGCTGTGCCTGTGGCTGGGAGCGGATAAGGTTGTGTCGTGACAGCGTCGCTCTGCCGCGGATAGTGGTGTTGCGCTTCGTGCGCGACGGGCGGCGGGTTGCCCAGAGTCAGTGCATTCCAAGGGATACGCTGACGGCGGATGAACACCGGCGGCTTCGTGTGCGCTTGAAGTTCAGCCGGCGCCGGTGGGTGATGGCGCCAGAGTGAGGTGAGAGTTGCCGACCTCCTCGCGGGCAAGTCGCCAAAGGCGAAAAGGTCGGCGCCAGGCTCAGGTCGGGCTGAGTACCGTATCCCTGGCCTCATCCAGCATCCCCGGATAATCCAGGGTGTAGTGCAGCCCACGGCTTTCCTTGCGCTGCATCGCCGAGCGAATCATCAGCTCGGCCACCTGCGCCAGGTTGCGCAGCTCGATCAGGTCGCGGCTGACCTTGTAGTTGCTGTAGAACTCGTCGATTTCGTCGAGCAGCAGACGCACCCGGTGCTCGGCGCGCTGCAGGCGCTTGCTGGTGCGCACGATGCCCACGTAGTCCCACATGAATCGCCGCAGTTCGTCCCAGTTGTGCGCGATGATCACGTCCTCATCCGAATCGGTGACCTGGCTGGCATCCCAACAAGGCAGGGCCTGCGATCTGCTGACTTCGTCCAGGTGCGCCTCGATGTCCGCTGCCGCCGCACGTCCGTAGACGAAGCACTCCAGCAGCGAGTTGCTGGCCATGCGGTTGGCCCCGTGCAGGCCGGTGAAACTGGTTTCGCCGATGGCATACAGGCCCGGCACGTCGGTGTGCCCGCGCTCATCGACCATCACGCCGCCGCACGTGTAGTGGGCCGCCGGTACCACGGGGATTGGCTGGCGCGTGATGTCGATGCCGAAGGTCAGGCAGCGTTCGTAGACCGTGGGGAAGTGGCTCTTGATGAACTCGACAGGTTTGTGGGTGATATCCAGGTACACGCAGTCCACGCCCAGGCGCTTCATTTCATGGTCGATGGCGCGGGCGACGATATCCCGTGGCGCCAACTCTTCACGTGGGTCGAAGCGCGGCATGAAACGCTCGCCGTTGGGCAGGCGCAGCAGTGCGCCTTCGCCGCGCAGGGCCTCGGTGATCAGGAAGCTCTTGGCTTGCGGGTGGTACAGGCAGGTGGGGTGGAACTGGTTGAACTCAAGATTCGCCACCCGACAGCCAGCGCGCCAGGCCATGGCAATGCCATCACCGCAGGCGCCGTCGGGGTTGCTGGTGTAGAGATAGACCTTGGCTGCACCGCCAGTCGCCAATACCGTGAAGCGCGCGCCGAAGGTGTCTACCTCGCCGCTGTTGCGGTCGAGCACGTAGGCGCCCAGGCAGCGGTCGCCGGGCAGGCCCAGGCGCCGCTCGGTGATCAGGTCCACGGCCACACGCTGTTCGAGCAGGTCGATGTTCGGGCGCTGGCGTGCCTGTTCCAGAAGGGTGGTGAATATCGCGGCGCCCGTGGCATCGGCGGCATGGATGATGCGGCGGTGGCTGTGACCGCCTTCACGGGTGAGGTGGAACTCGAAGCCGCCGTCGTCGACGCCGTGGTGTTCGTCGCGCGTGAAAGGCACGCCCTGCTCGATCAGCCACTCGATGGCTTCGCGGCTGTGCTCGACGGTGAAGCGCACGGCGTCTTCATGGCACAGGCCTGCGCCTGCATTGAGCGTGTCCTCGACGTGCGACTGCACCGTGTCGGTGTCGTCCAGTACTGCGGCGACACCTCCCTGGGCCCAGAAGGTAGAGCCATTGGCGAGGTCGCCCTTGCTCAGCACGGCAACGCGCAGGTGGCTGGGAAGGTTCAGTGCCAGGCTGAGACCGGCGGCGCCACTGCCGATCACCAGGACATCATGTTGGAATTGTTGGCTCATGTCGGGACACTAGTAACTAGGGAAGGGGAGCGGCACAATAGGCATGCGTATATGGCATTGTGAAACTATTGGAAAAGTGCCGGGATGCCTTTATAGCAGCCCCCGGCGTCGGATTTCCAATGGCGGTTGCGCGGGCGCGGCGACTTTGTGGGAACTTTCCAGCACCCCTGCAAATCTCAAGAAGGCTGCCCGTCTGCCACGATTGCCGAGGCGACGCAGGACAGCAGCTCTACCCGGGCTGAAACCTGTGTATTCGAAACACCGATTATCGACGCAGCCGGCTGCGACCGCGCTGTGTCTTTTTCGTGCGAGCCGACCAGAGGCCGCAGGAAACTTGCTTGGAGGGGAGAACTTTTGCGCAAAGCCCGAGTCTATGGTTGCAAGCCTGAACGATGGCTGTCGCAACGCTCCTTTGAGTTCACTGAGGAGTGTTCATGCTAACCCAGGAAGAGGATCAGCAGCTTGTCGAGCGCGTGCAGCGCGGTGACAGGCGAGCGTTCGATCTGTTGGTGCTGAAGTATCAGCACAAGATTCTCGGGTTGATCGTGCGTTTTGTACACGACACCCATGAAGCGCAGGACGTGGCACAGGAAGCGTTCATCAAGGCCTATCGTGCGCTTGGCAACTTCCGCGGTGACAGTGCGTTCTACACGTGGCTGTACCGCATCGCCATCAACACGGCGAAGAATTACCTGGTGTCCCGTGGAAGACGGCCGCCAGACAGCGATGTGAGCTCCGAGGATGCGGAGTTCTACGACGGCGATCATGGTCTCAAGGATCTCGAGTCCCCAGAGCGCTCGTTGTTGCGGGATGAAATCGAAGGCACTGTCCATCGCACCATCCAGCAACTGCCCGAAGACCTGCGCACAGCACTGACCCTGCGCGAGTTCGACGGACTGAGTTACGAAGACATTGCGAGTGTCATGCAATGTCCAGTGGGTACCGTGCGCTCTCGAATCTTCCGCGCTCGGGAGGCCATAGACAAAGCCCTGCAACCCCTGTTGCAGGAAACCTGAGACAGCGGCGACAGCCAAGAGAGGAACCGCCATGAGTCGTGAAGCTTTGCAGGAATCGCTGTCCGCGGTAATGGATAACGAAGCGGACGAACTGGAATTACGTCGCGTGCTGAACGCGGTCGATGATGCCGAGACCCGTGCCACCTGGTCGCGTTACCAGGTCGCTCGCGCAGCCATGCACAAGGAACTGCTGCTGCCCAAGCTCGACATCGCCTCGGCCGTTTCGGCTGCGCTGGCCGATGAAGCCGTACCGGTCAAGGCCAAGCGTGGCCCGTGGCGCAGCATTGGCCGCCTGGCCGTTGCCGCCTCGGTGACCGTCGCTGTGCTGGCAGGCGTACGCCTGTACAACCAGGACGAGATCAACGGTGCGCAACTCGCTTCGCAGCAGCCTGTGCAGCAGGGCATCACCGTGCCACAGGCTCAGGGCCCAGCCGTTCTGGCAGGCTATAGTGAAAGCAGTGAGCAACCGACCGGTCCGATGGCCAACGGTGTGCTGCAGAATCAGGCTGGCTGGGATCAGCGTCTGCCAGGTTATCTGCGCCAGCACGCTCAGGAGTCTGCGCTGAAGGGCACCGAAACCGCTCTGCCTTATGCCCGCGCCGCCAGCCTGGAAAATCGCTAAGTAAGGAGGCTCATGCGCGCGCTACCTCTTCTGTCGCTGCTGCTCGGCAGTTGCATGACGGTGCCGGTATTGGCGGCCAACTCTTCGCCCGAGGCGAGCGAGTGGCTTAACAAGCTGGCACAGGCCGAGCAAGGGCAGAGTTACCAGGGTTCTTTCGTCTACGAACGTAACGGCAGTTTTTCTTCCCACGATATCTGGCATCGAGTCCAGGACGGCAAGGTCAGCGAGCGGCTGTTGCAGCTTGATGGCGCCGCCCAGGAAATCGTGCGGGTCAATGGCAAGGTGCAGTGCGTCAGTGGTTCCCTGGTCAGCGGGGTCGGTACACCGCCCGATTCCGCCCCGCGTTTACTAGATCCTTTGAAGCTGATGAGCTGGTACGACCTGGGTGTGGCTGGCAAGGCCCGAATCGCCGGGCGCGACGCGGTGATCGTCACGCTCACGCCACGCGACCAGCACCGCTACGCCTTTGAGCTTCACCTGGATCGCCAGACCGGCCTGCCGCTGCGTTCGTTGATGCTCAACGACAAGGGGCAGTTGCTCGAGCGCTTCCAGATGACCCGCCTGGACACCGATGATGTGCCGACCGATCGCGACCTGCAGGCCAGTGCCGCGTGCAAGCCGGTGGAACGTCTTGCGGCGACCAAATCCGAAACAGTCGCTGGCTGGCGTTCCGACTGGCTGCCGCCGGGGTTCGAGTTGGTCAACAGTGCTATTCGCCGTGATCCGGAACGCAACAGTACCGTCAGCAGTCTGATGTACGACGATGGGCTGGCACGTTTTTCGGTCTTTCTCGAGCCGATCAAGGAAGACGCCGGTACCGACACCCGTGCGCAACTGGGGCCGACTGTCGCTGTTTCGCGGCATCTGAACACGCCCAAGGGCAAGGTCATGGTGACCGTGGTCGGAGAGATTCCGCTGGGCACTGCCGAGCGCGTGGCGCTGTCGATGCGCGCCCAGGATGTCCAGGCACGGCAATGACCGTCGCAGACCCTTCCTACAAGCTGCCAGGCATGCAGCTGACATGAAATTAAAGCATTGTCATTTGCAATCAACTGGTAAATTTCCTATAGGTCAGACTCCCTGGAGTCTGGCCTTTCCTGCATCTGCAGGGGCCCTTCTGCTAACTACGCTCGTTGTGACGGGAGCCGTATGTCAATACCACGCTTGAAAACCTACCTATCGATGTTCGCCGCCGTGCTGATGCTCGGCCAGGTGCTCACCGCCCAGGCCGAAGAAGCCCTGCCGGATTTCACCACCCTGGTCGAGCAGGCCTCGCCGGCAGTGGTCAACATCAGTACCAAGCAAAAGCTGCCGGACCGTCGCGTGGCCGCTGGGCAGATGCCCGATCTGGAAGGCCTGCCGCCGATGTTCCGCGAGTTTTTCGAGCGCAACATGCCGCAGCAGCCGCGTTCCCCGCGTGGCGGCGACCGCCAGCGTGAAGCGCAGTCCTTGGGCTCGGGCTTCATCATCTCCAGTGATGGCTATGTCCTGACCAACAACCATGTAGTTGCCGACGCCGACGAAATCATCGTCCGCCTGTCCGACCGCAGCGAGTTGCAGGCCAAGCTGGTCGGCACCGACCCGCGCACCGACGTTGCACTGCTCAAGGTCGATGGCAAGAATCTGCCGACCGTCAAACTGGGCGATTCCGAGAAGCTGAAGGTCGGTGAGTGGGTGCTGGCCATTGGCTCGCCGTTCGGCTTCGATCATTCGGTGACCAAAGGTATCGTCAGCGCCAAGGGGCGCACCTTGCCCAACGACACCTATGTGCCGTTCATCCAGACCGACGTCGCGATCAACCCGGGTAACTCCGGCGGCCCGCTGTTCAACATGAAGGGCGAGGTCGTAGGTATCAACTCGCAGATCTTCACCCGCTCCGGCGGTTTCATGGGTCTGTCGTTCGCCATCCCGATCGACGTGGCGATCGATGTCTCGAACCAGTTGAAGAAAGACGGCAAGGTCAGTCGCGGCTGGCTCGGCGTGGTGATCCAGGAAGTGAACAAGGACCTGGCTGAATCCTTCGGGCTCGACAAGCCTGCCGGCGCCCTGGTGGCCCAGGTGCTGGAAAACGGTCCTGCGGCCAAGGGCGGCCTGCAGGTCGGTGACGTGATCCTGAGCATGAACGGCCAGCCGATCATCATGTCCGCAGACCTGCCACACCTGGTCGGCGGTCTCAAGGATGGCCAGAAAGCCAAGCTCGAAATCATTCGCGAAGGCAAGCGCCAGACCCTGGACATCACTGTCGGCGCACTCCCTGAAGACGATGCCGACATTGGCACCGGTGGTCAGGCCGGCGTGGAGCGCAACAGCAACCGCCTGGGCGTCTCCGTCGCCGACCTCAGCGACGAGCAGAAGAAGTCGCTCGAGCTCAAGGGCGGCGTGGTCATCAAGGAGGTTCAGGATGGCCCGGCTGCCCTTATTGGCCTGCGTCCGGGCGACGTTATCAGCCATCTGAACAACCAGGCGATCAGCTCGGCCAAGCAATTTACCGAGATCGCCAAGGACCTGCCGAAGAATCGTTCGGTATCGATGCGTGTGCTGCGACAAGGGCGCGCCAGCTTCATCACCTTCAAGTTGGCTGAATAGGCTGAGTGAAGGGTAGGAAAGGGCAGCTTCGGCTGCCCTTTTTCATGAGCGTGTCATGATTTTCTGTGGGAACATCAGCGAGCCGAGCAAATTCATGTCGCATTTGCAGGTGTGCGTGGCGATAGAGGAATCTCCCATATCCCTCCGGCTTGAGGTACAATTCCCGGCTATTTTTCCGCGGGCGTCCGGCTCGCAGCCTTTTCGAGTGTTGACCCGTGAGTGATTTGAGTCATATCCGCAATTTCTCCATCATCGCCCACATCGACCATGGCAAGTCGACGCTGGCCGACCGTTTCATCCAGATGTGCGGTGGCCTGACGGCGCGCGAAATGGAAGCCCAGGTCCTCGACTCCATGGACCTCGAGCGTGAACGCGGTATCACCATCAAGGCCCACAGCGTCACGCTGCACTACAAGGCGCAGGACGGCAAAACCTACCAGTTGAACTTCATCGATACCCCCGGCCACGTCGACTTCACCTATGAAGTCTCGCGTTCGCTGGCGGCGTGCGAGGGCGCGCTGCTGGTGGTCGATGCCGGCCAGGGCGTCGAGGCGCAATCGGTCGCCAACTGCTACACCGCCATCGAGCAGGGCCTCGAGGTCATGCCGGTACTGAACAAGATGGACCTGCCCCAGGCCGATCCGGACCGCGTCAAGGACGAGATCGAGAAGATCATCGGCATCGACGCCACCGACGCCGTGGCCTGCAGTGCCAAGAGCGGCATGGGCGTGGACGAGGTGCTCGAGCGCCTGGTACAGACTATCCCCGCGCCGGAAGGCGAGATCGACGCACCCTTGCAGGCGCTGATCATCGACTCCTGGTTCGACAACTACCTGGGCGTCGTGTCGCTGGTACGCGTGCGTCAGGGCCGGGTCAAGAAGGGCGACAAGATCCTGGTCAAGTCCACCGGCAAGGTGCACCTGGTCGACAGCGTCGGCGTCTTCACCCCGAAACACACCGCCACCGCCGATCTCAAGGCCGGTGAAGTGGGCTTCATCATCGCCAGCATCAAGGACATTCATGGCGCGCCGGTCGGCGACACCCTGACGCTGTCCTCGACCCCTGAGGTCGAAGTGCTGCCAGGCTTCAAGAAGATCCAGCCGCAGGTGTACGCCGGCCTGTTCCCGGTCAGTTCCGACGATTTCGAGGACTTCCGCGACGCCCTGCAGAAGCTGACGCTCAACGACTCGTCGCTGCAGTACATGCCGGAAAGCTCCGATGCACTGGGCTTCGGCTTCCGTTGCGGCTTCCTCGGCATGCTGCACATGGAGATCATCCAGGAGCGCCTGGAGCGCGAATACGACCTGGACCTGATCACCACGGCACCAAGCGTGATCTACGAGCTGGAGCTCAAGACCGGCGAAACCATCGTCGTCGACAACCCGTCGAAGCTGCCGGATGTCTCGGCGGTCGCCGATTTCCGCGAGCCGATCGTCACCGCGACCATCCTCGTGCCGCAGGAGCACCTGGGCAACGTCATCACCCTGTGCATCGAGAAGCGTGGCGTTCAGCGTGACATGCAGTTCCTCGGCAGCCAGGTGCAGGTGCGCTACGACATGCCGATGAACGAAGTGGTGCTGGACTTCTTCGACCGTCTCAAATCCACCAGCCGCGGCTACGCCTCGCTGGACTATCATTTCGATCGCTACCAGTCGGCCAACCTGGTCAAGCTGGACGTGCTGATCAACGGCGACAAGGTCGATGCCCTGGCATTGATCGTGCATCGTGACAACGCGGCCTACAAAGGTCGTGCGTTGACCGAGAAGATGAAGGAACTGATTCCTCGGCAGATGTTCGACGTGGCGATCCAGGCAGCTATCGGCGGCCAGATCATTGCGCGGACCACTGTCAAGGCGCTCAGAAAGAACGTACTGGCTAAGTGCTATGGCGGTGACGTCAGCCGTAAGAAGAAACTGCTGGAGAAGCAGAAGGCCGGTAAGAAACGCATGAAGCAGGTGGGCAACGTGGAGATCCCACAGGAAGCCTTCCTCGCTGTGCTCAGGTTGGATAGCTAGGTCCTATGTCGCTAAATTTCCCGCTGTTGCTAGTCATCGCCGTTGCTGTCTGCGGTCTGTTGGGTCTGATCGATCTGCTGTTCCTGGCTCCGCGCCGGCGAGCGGCGATCGCCAACTACCAGGGTAGCGTCAGCCAGCCCGAAGTTGCGGTGGTCGAACGCCTGAACAAGGAGCCGTTGCTGGTCGAGTACGGCAAGTCGTTCTTCCCGGTGTTGTTCATCGTGCTGGTGCTGCGCTCGTTCCTGGTCGAACCCTTCCAGATCCCGTCGGGATCCATGAAGCCGACCCTGGAAGTGGGCGACTTCATCCTGGTGAACAAGTTCTCCTACGGCATCCGCCTGCCGGTGATCGACAAGAAGGTCATCGAGGTCGGTGACCCGCAGCGCGGGGACGTCATGGTGTTCCGCTACCCGAGTGACCCGAACGTCAACTACATCAAGCGTGTGGTTGGCCTGCCGGGCGACCGGATCCGCTACACCAACGAGAAGCACCTGTACGTCAACGACCAACTGGTCGCCGAGCAACTGGTGGGCACCGAAGCCGGATCGTTGGGCAGTGCCGAGCTGTACAAGGAGAAGCTGGGCGAAGCCGAGCACCTGATCCGCAAGGAGATGAGCCGCTACCGCATGCCGCCGGACCAGCAGTGGACCGTGCCTGCCGGGCATTACTTCATGATGGGCGACAACCGCGACAACTCCAACGACAGCCGCTACTGGGACGATCCGAGCATCCCGCGCGAGCTGCAGGGCATGGTCCCGGACCGCAACATCGTCGGCAAGGCCTTCGCAGTCTGGATGAGCTGGCCCGAGCCCAAGCTCAGCCACTTCCCCAACCTGTCGCGGGTCGGCCTGATCCATTGATACCCTTCGGCGCTGTCAACAGACAGCGCCGAATGCATTTCTGACATAGGCTGTGTTCTCAGGGATGGGTAAATTCGCCGCTGCACGACGGCGTGACACAGCCAAACAGTCTTTCAGGATGTTGATTTGAACGCGTTTAACAACGAAGGGGTGGCTGCATGAGCGCTTCCCTCGAACGCCTGGAGCGCAAGCTCGGCTATACCTTCAAGAACCAGGATCAGATGCTCCTGGCACTCACGCATCGCAGTTATGCCGGGCGCAACAACGAGCGCCTGGAATTTCTCGGTGATGCGATTCTCAACTTCGTGGCGGGCGAGGCGCTGTTCGAGCGCTTCCCCCAGGCTCGCGAAGGCCAGTTGTCGCGCCTGCGCGCACGGCTGGTCAAGGGTGAGACCCTGGCCCGCCTGGCCCGCGGCTTCGACCTGGGCGACTATCTGCGCCTGGGCTCGGGCGAACTCAAGAGCGGTGGTTTTCGCCGTGAATCCATTCTTGCCGATGCACTCGAAGCGCTGATCGGGGCGATCTATCTGGACGCCGACATGCAGACCGCCCGCGAGCGCATTCTCGCCTGGCTGGCCGGCGAGTTCGATGGGTTGACGCTGGTCGACACCAACAAAGACCCCAAGACCCGTCTGCAGGAGTATCTGCAGTCGCGTGCCTGCGAACTGCCGCGCTACGAAGTGGTGGATATCCAGGGCGAACCTCATTGCCGCACCTTCTTCGTCGAATGCGAAGTGGTGCTGCTGAACAACAAGAGCCGTGGTCAGGGCGTGAGCCGGCGTATCGCCGAGCAGGTCGCCGCTGCCGCCGCACTGATCGCCTTGGGCGTGGAGAATGGCAATGACTGAGAACAATCCGACCCGCTGCGGTTACGTGGCCATCGTCGGTCGCCCCAACGTGGGCAAGTCCACGCTGCTCAACCACATCCTCGGGCAGAAGCTGGCGATCACTTCGCGCAAGCCGCAGACCACCCGTCACAACATGCTCGGCATCAAGACCGAAGGTGATGTGCAGGCGATCTACGTCGACACCCCCGGTATGCACAAGGCCAACGACAAGGCCTTGAACCGCTACATGAACCGCAACGCCTCGGCAGCGCTCAAGGATGTCGACGTGGTGATCTTCGTGGTCGACCGCACTCGCTGGACCGACGAGGACCAGTTGGTGCTCGAGCGTGTGCAGTACGTCACCGGCCCGCTCATCATCGCGGTCAACAAGACCGACCGCATGGAAGAGAAGGCCGAGTTGATCCCGCATCTGCAGTGGTTGCAGGAGCAACTGCCGAACGCCGAAGTGATGCCGATCTCGGCTCAGCAGGGGCACAATCTGGACGCCCTGGAAGCCCAGATCGCCAAGCACCTGCCGGAAAACGACCACTTCTTCCCGGAAGACCAGATCACCGACCGCAGCAGCCGCTTCCTGGCAGCCGAACTGGTACGCGAGAAAATCATGCGCCAGCTCGGCGCCGAGCTGCCGTACCAGATCACCGTCGAGATCGAAGAATTCAAACAGCAGGGGCATGTCCTGCACATCCACGCCCTGATCCTGGTCGAGCGTGACGGCCAGAAGAAGATCATCATCGGCGACAAGGGCGAGCGTATCAAACGCATTGGTTCCGAGGCCCGCAAGGACATGGAGGTGTTGTTCGACTCCAAGGTCATGCTCAACCTCTGGGTCAAGGTCAAGGGCGGCTGGTCCGATGACGAACGCGCCCTGCGTTCGCTGGGTTACGGCGACCTCTAAGCCTCGCCGCGCACCTTGTAGGAGCGGGCTTGCCCGCGAACACAAGCAACGCCTGCGCCATGCATCCACGGTGCCTGGGCTGGCCTCTTCGCGGGCAAGCCCGCTCCTACAGGTGTGCGCTTTGCCTGAGACCGAGTAACCGCTCATGGACCAACCCACCCCGCAACCCGCCTACGTCCTGCACAGCCGCGCCTACAAGGAAACCAGCGCGTTGGTGGACTTCTTCACCGCCCAAGGCCGTGTGCGGGCGGTGTTGCGGCGCGCACGGGGCAAGGGCGGTAGCCCGGTGCGCCCTTTCGTGCCGCTGGAAGTCGAGTTACGCGGGCGGGGCGAGTTGAAGAACGTCGGTCGGTTGGATACGGTCGGCCTTGCCGGGTGGCTGCACGGCGACGCGCTGTTCAGCGGTCTGTATCTCAACGAGTTGCTGATGCGCCTGCTTCCTGCCGAAGCGCCGTTTCCTGCCCTGTTCGAGCATTACACCCTGACCCTCGAGGCGCTAGCTGCCGGCCGACCGCTGGAGCCGCTGCTGCGGGCCTTCGAATGGCGTCTGCTGGACGAGCTGGGCTATGCCTTCTCGCTGACCCACGACGTGAACGATGATGCGGTCGTCGCCGAGGGGCGCTATCGGCTCCAGGTGGACGCCGGGCTGGAGCGGGTCGAGCTGTTTCAGCCTGGGCTGTTCAGTGGTACGGAGCTGTTGGCCCTGGCCGATGCCGACTGGGATGCCCCGGGCGCGCTGCTTGCGGCCAAGCGCCTGATGCGTCAGGCGCTGGCCGTCCACCTGGGGCCCAAGCCACTGGTCAGCCGGGAACTGTTTCGCAAGCGTTGAGCACGTCGTATGCTGTGGGGCTCAATCTTCAGGAGAGCCTTTCGTGACTCACAGCAACCGCATGCTTCTCGGCGTCAACATCGATCACGTGGCCACTCTGCGCCAGGCCCGGGGCACCCGCTATCCGGACCCGGTCAAGGCCGCGCTGGACGCCGAGGAAGCGGGTGCCGACGGTATTACCGTGCATTTGCGCGAAGACCGCCGGCACATCCAGGAGCGTGATGTGCTGCTGCTCAAGGACGTGCTGCAAACGCGCATGAACTTCGAGATGGGCGTCACCGAAGAGATGATGCTTTTCGCCGAGAAGATCCGTCCGGCACACATCTGCCTGGTGCCCGAGACCCGCCAGGAGCTGACCACCGAAGGTGGCCTGGATGTGGCAGGTCAGGAGGCGCGGATCAAGGCTGCAGTGGAGCGCCTGGCGCGCACCGGCGCCGAGGTGTCGCTGTTCATCGATGCCGACGAACGGCAGATCGAGGCGTCGCGTCGCGTGGGCGCGCCGGCCATCGAGTTGCATACTGGTCGCTATGCCGATGCACAGACCCCGACCGAGGTAGCCGAGGAGCTCAAGCGTATCGTCGACGGCGTGGCCTTTGGCGTGGGGCAGGGGCTGATCGTCAATGCCGGGCATGGCCTGCACTACCATAACGTCGAAGCAGTGGCGGCGATCAAGGGGATCAATGAGCTGAACATCGGCCACGCCCTGGTGGCCCATGCACTGTTCGTCGGCTTCAAGGCGGCGGTGGCAGAAATGAAGGCCTTGATCGTGGCGGCTTCGCGTTGATATTGGGGCGGCCTCGCGAGCTTGCGCGCGAAGCCGCCGCCATCACTCGGCCTGAAACACCAGGCTGAACCGAGTCGGTCCTTGCGCTGCGCTGCTGACCTCGACCCGGCCTCCATGCAGTTGCATGATCGATTTCACGATCGCCAGCCCCAGCCCTGTACCACCCTCCAGACGCGAGCGACCACAGCCGGCCCGGTAGAAGCGCTCGAACAGATGCGCCAGGTGCGCCTCGTCAATCCCCGCGCCCTGGTTCTGCACCCACAACCAGACCTGGTCCTGGCGCCGCTCGATCCCCAGTTCGATCACCTGGCCCTGTGGGCTATGGCGGATGGCATTGCTCAGCAGATTCGACAGCGCTCGCTGGAACATCAATCGGTCGGCCAAGGCCGTGCCCCAGCCGTGTGCCCGTAGCTCGATTCCTTTCAGTTCGGCGCTGAGGTCGAACAGCTCCATCACCCGTGCGGTTTCATCGGCCAGGGACAGTGGCTTGAGCATGGCCAGTGCCTGGGGTTGGCTGACCTGGGCCAGGAACAGCATGTCATTGATGATGCGGTTCAGGCGGGTGAGCTCCTCGACGCTGTCCTCCAGCGCCTCGCGGTAGCGGTTGCCGTCGCGCTCGCGGGACAAGGTGACCTGGGCCTTGCCCATCAGATTGCCGATGGGGGTACGCAATTCGTGGGCCAGGTCGTCGGAGAACTGCGACAGCTGGCGAACACCCTGGTCGAGGCGATCGAGCATGATGTTGATGCTGCCGGCCAGCTCCGCGAGTTCCTGGGGCAGGCCACTGGTCGGCAGTCGATGCGCCAGGTCGTGCGCGCAGATCTGCCCGGCGATGCGGCGGAATCGGCGCAGGGGGGCGAGCCCACGCTGCACCAGTTTCCAGGCACCGATGCCGATCAGCAGCAAGAGTATCGGCAGCGCCAGCAAGGTCGAGTTCAGGTAGGCCTGGAGCAGCGCATTGTCGTCGGCGCGGTCCAGCGACATCATGACTCGCACCGGCTGGTCGTCGCGCAGGCGCATCAACTGGGTGACGGTGAGGATCTGCCGCCCGTCGCTGTCACGCCATTGCGTGAAGCTTGGCTGCTGGCCCGCGGGTAGCTGGCGCAACGCCTGCGCCTCCAGTGCCGGGCCCAGGCTCAGCAGCGATGGGTGCCGGCCGTTGATCGCCAGCACATTGAGACTGAGGTTGTCGTGCCCCATCACCAGGTCGAGCAGGGGATGAGCGCGGGCGCCAAGGTCGTCGCTGCGCAGGTCCACCCGCAGGTTGTGCTCGACTTGCAGCATCTTGCGCGCCAGGTCGCGACGGGCGCGGCTGTCCAGCTCGTGGTCGAGGGCAAACACTGCCAGGCAGGCCAGCAGCAGTACCAGCGCGGCGCCCATCAGGGTGACCGAAAGCCCGAGGCGCAGCGACAGGGTACGGCCCTTCACGCGCGTGCCTCGAGTACGTACCCCACGCCGCGCAAGGTGTGTATGAGCTTGTGCTCGAAGGGGTCGTCGATCTTGGCCCGCAGACGGCGGATCGACACCTCGACCACATTGGTGTCGCAGTCGAAGTTCATGTCCCACACCAGCGAGATGATTTGCGTGCGTGAGAGCACCTCGCCGCTCTGGCGCATCAGCAGATGCAGCAGGGTGAACTCCTTGGCGGTCAGGTCGATGCGCTGGCCGCCGCGCCAGGCGCGATGACGGCCGGGATCGAGTTCGAGATCGGCGACCTTCAGGGTGTCTGGTTGCAGATGCTGATCGTTGCGCCGCAGCAGGCTGCGGATTCGCGCCAGCAGTTCCGGAAACTCGAAAGGCTTGAGCAGATAGTCGTCGGCGCCCAGGTCCAGGCCCTTGACCCGGTCGGCCAGGCGACCATGGGCGGTGAGCATCATGATCCGAGTCGACGATTCGGCGCGCAGGCGCTGTAGCACGCCCCAGCCATCGAGCTCGGGCAGATTGACGTCGAGGATCACCAGATCGTAGCTGTGCTGGCGCGCCAGGTGCAGGCCGTCGGTGCCCGTGTATGCGCAATCAACCACGTAGCCGTTTTCGCGTAGGCCCTGCTGCAGGTAGTCGGCGGTACGGGGTTCGTCCTCGATGATCAATAGGCGCATGGTGGGCTCTGTGGAGTTGAAAGGGCGCGATTCTCAAGCCTGTAGGGGCTTTAGGGTCAAGCTGCAGGATGTTACGGCATGAGAATGCGTTGTCGGCGCAGATAACCGATTTGTAATGCGGGCGTCATCTGGCTGCCTGTTTGGGGCCCTTCGCTTGGAAACACCGCCCGCAGGACCACATTGCAAGACTGTAATGCCGGGCTCACCTTGGCGTTAGCTGCCGCTGGCTAGGATGGCGCTGTCTGAACGGTGATCATGAGGCAAGCACGATGAACCTGATCAAATATCTGCTGCTGGCGACCCTCGCGATGGGCAGCACCAGCGTTTTCGCCGAAGGTGGCGCGGAGCGTTCACAGCAGTTCGTGGATACCTTTCTCAAGGAGCAGGAGCGGCTGTTCGGCGACCGGCAGCAAGTGCTGGTCAAACGTGAGCGCCAGGCGCAGGAGACGGCCCGTGAGGTAGCCAAGGACTAGCGGTAGTCAGGCACCGGCGCTGCGACAGCTCCTCGCTGCTGGTGAACTTGGGCGCCCTTCGGGGCGCTTTTTTTATTTACGCGCCAGGAGCGTGGCGCGGCGGGGGGCCGGGAGGCCTTCGATGGTCTTGCTGTGGTCGTTCGGGTCGAGGAAATCGGCCAGCGACTGATAACGCATCCAGTCGGTGCTGCGCTGCTCCTCGACGCTGGTGACGCTTACATCCACGCAGCGTACATCGCTGAAGCCGGCGCGGCGCAGCCAGCGCTCCAGCGCGGGTACCGACGGCAGGAACCAGACGTTGCGCATCTGTGCGTAGCGGTCCTCGGGCACCAGCACGTGCTGCTCATCGCCCTCGACCACCAAGGTTTCCAGCACCAGCTCCCCGCCTTTGACCAGGCAGTCCTTGAGCGCCAGCAAATGCTCGATGGGGGATCGACGGTGATAGAACACGCCCATCGAGAACACGGTGTCGAAGCCTTCGAGGTTGGCGGGCAGTTCTTCCAGGGCGAAGGGCAGGTGCCAGGCGGGCAGGTCTGGCAGGTATTTTTGCACCGCCTGGAACTGGCAGAAGAACAGCCAGTTCGGGTCGACACCGACCACCATGTCGGCACCAGCGCCGAGCATGCGCCACTGGTAGTAGCCGTTGCCGCAGCCGACATCAAGCACGCGTTTGCCCTTGAGGTTCAGGTGCGGACCGACACGCGACCACTTCCAGTCCGAGCGCCATTCGGTGTCCACGTGCACACCGAACAGGTCGAACGGCCCCTTGCGCCACGGCGAGAGCCCCATCAGCGCCTGGTACACCTGAGCACGGGTGGCGTCATCGCAATTGCTGTCCAGACGCAATCCGTCGACCAGGTCGATTTTCTCGGGCGTCAGGTCAGGCAGCGCATCCAGGGCGCCGCGCCAGCGCTCGAGGTCGCCATGGCCCTTCTCCAGCTTGGTGTCGAGTTGTGCTTGCAGCCCCAGGGACCAGGAAGCCAGTGGCGTGCCCGCCAGACGGCGGACGAGGGGAGACAGATCGATCATGGCAGGGCTATCAGCGAGGCGAAATTGAGGCATTGGAACCAGGGTACGACTTTCGAGAAGCCGGCGGCGTGGAGGCGCTCCTGGTGGGCTTGCAGGGTGTCGGGCTTCATCACGTGCTCGATGGCGCTGCGCTTCTGGGCGATTTCCAGATCGCTGTAGCCATTGGCACGCTTGAAGTCCAGGTGCAGGTCGTTGAGCAGGTCCTGTTCCTGTACGTCGTCGAAGCGCAGTTTCTCGGACAGGATCAGCGCGCCACCCGGCAGCAGGGCTTGGTGAATGCGTGCGAGCAGAGCCAGGCGCTGCTCAGGGGCAATGAATTGCAGGGTGAAGTTCATCGCCACCACCGAGGCGGGCTCGAAGGGCAGGGCAAGGATGTCGGCTTCGATTACCTGCACTGGCAGCAGTTCCTGGAACATCGAGTCCTGTGCGGTGAGGTACTGGCGGCAGCGTTCGACCATGGCTGCTGAGTTGTCCACCGCGATCACCCGGCAACCGTCGTGGCGCACATGGCGGCGCAGCGACTGGGTCACGGCGCCCAGCGAGGCGCCAAGATCGTACAGCGCGGTGTGGGGTTGAGCGAAGCGTGCGGCGAGCACGCCGAGGTTCTCGACAATGGTCGGGTAGCCGGGTACCGAGCGCTTGATCATGTCCGGGAACACACGCACCACGTCCTCGTTGAAGACGAAGTCGGGCACCTGCTCCAGGGGTTGGGCGAAAAGGCGGTCGGGGTCTTGGCTCACAGTGGGCTCGGGGAACAGACAAAGGCGACATTCTAGCCAAGCCATGCGGTGCTGCATACCGGGAGTGCGGCCAGTGATCGGTGGGTCTGGGAAGAAAGTGGTGACTCGAAAGAGCTGTATTTCTGCCAAGTGGAAGCGAATTGGATGTCACCAGGGCAAGTCTAGAGCCACTGAAGACGAGTGGGGCGCGACGTATGGTGAGGCTTGCTCTGCGCTGTACTGGCGGAGCACCTCATCCGACCCTCAAAGGACGATCACTATGGAAGTGCTAGAGAATGAGTCGTTAGCAACTCTCGACCCGCAGCTGAAAGCAGAGCTGATACCTCTGCAATACATCGAGACGATCAGCGATCCGATAAAGACTGACCAGCAACCTGGATTGATCTTCAGCCGCGAAAACCTGCTGGTGATCAAACGCTACGTCAAGGCCGTGGATTCGTTTCCGGGCGCATCGGAGCCAATCAGCGAGTGGATCGACTTCGTGAAGCTGGGCCTGGATGGCGAGGGGGTTAGTAGTTTTATCTCCGACTTGAACCAGCATGCCGAAGGGTGGGAGCCATTAGAGCGCGAAACTCAAGCCCTTAGCGTGAAACTGGAAAATTTCGCGCAGACGTTCGCCACCGAAGGCGCGCTGCTCGTGAGTGAAATCCGCAGTATGCACGGCAATAGTCTCTCCGATATCGAGGATGCGGTGTTGGAGCAACTGGAGACAGTACTGCTTGATGAAAACGAACGTACGCTTAAGGCTGAATCCATCCTCGGCGCGATCGAGGATATCAAAGAGCTGATCGACAGGATGTCGAAGGATATTGATCAGGTTCAAACGCGTGCAGATCGCTTCTATAAGGATGTCGAAGATATTTTGCTGCCAAAGTTGGCAGGGCTGGATTCGACGCTTGACATTGCCGGTGCCGGCGAGAGGGCAGCAGCGCTTGCAGACAACTTGCGAGTATTGGACCAGGAAATCGAGTATCAGTCTTCGATCATTCTCGGCTTCACGGGCTATACCCTGTTTGGGCTGACATTTTCGCCCCTGGGGGTTGGGCTAACCTATTCGCTGTTCGGTGATCAGGCAAAGTCTGCGAAACAAGATAAGCAGAAGCTGCTGGAACGTCGCGAAGCGCTGGTGATGGAGATGCAATCGTTTACCCCGCAGTTGGCGAACCTGGCCACATTGTCGGGTCTGCTCAATGACATCAAGGGCCGACTCAAAGAGGTCAATACGGCCGCCTGGAACCTGCGCTACGTTATCCGCACCTTGAGTGACCATACAAAAGTCTCGAGTGAGGAACTTGACCTGCTCGATACCAATGTCAGCGTGGAACGATTTGCGCGTCGGATCGATCGTGTGGTCCGCCCGTGGCACAAGATTGGCAATATTTCGCACGAGTTGGCATTGATTTTTAACGACGTCATGAAAAGTTTTAATCAGGAGAATTGATATGGATATTAGCAGCCCGATACTTGTGAAGTACCCCGATGTATCTGCAATGCGATTGATGCAAGGTGAAATTTCCAAGTTTGTAAATATGCAGGCAAAACATCTGAGCTCGTCTATCCGGGAGAACGTCTCGGATTTGCTGAGGCTGCTCAGGGAATGCGACGCTCAAATGAAAGACCAGGTATTGAGTGCCACGCTCAATCTTGCGCACCAGAGTTGGTCGGAGATAAATGCCGCAGCCGTAAGTTCGCAAAATGGCCAGAACCAAGGCATCAAGAAAGATATCGAAGACGAGCTGGTGCGTTTGCGGGGTCGATTGAAGGCGTCGTTGCAGATGCTGGGCCAGCGAGTCAGCGCAATACAGGTTTATCGCCTGTCGGAATTGGAGGAGCGCCGTTCACAGCTGGCAGGGACCAAGGAACGTATGCAAGCCAGTATCGACCACCTGCTGGAAGTGGTTGCAGGCATGGAGCGTCAAAAGAACGAGCTGGACCAGATCATCAAGACGTTCGAAGTGCCAACGCTGTTCAGTACTATCAAGGGCATGATTCCGACAGAGGAGGAAGTGGACCTGTTGATGAGCAGCATCAAGAACCCCACGGTGAGCCCTGAACTGGTGAAGGCAGCCGTCAAGAAGTTCGAGGCCAATCTGGATGTCATAGGCGAAGGACGCAAGTTCTCGGATCTTGTGTCAGCCCGGGCGACGTGTGTAGGGCAGATTGCCGAACAGCGACAGGCATTGTCGTCGTTGCAGAGTTTGTTGCAACAGGCTGTTCAAGAACATGACGAACTGGTCACTGCTGGCAATGTCGACAGTTGGCGTGATCGCTGGGTACTGGAAGCCCAAAAGCTGACGACGACTTGGCAGAGCCATCAGGCTGCTGCACAACAGGCGACTGAATTGGGCACGCTTGGCAATGCCCTCATGGCGTTGTCCGTCTACCTGGCGGAGGTACGCCGCAACTTCGAGACCGTCTGAGCGCACGCATCGCTCCAGGTTTCAACGTACGGTTATCTGGCACTCGAAGGTTTGTACGGGCGCGACCTCAGGGGCCCAGGGTTGTTGGTAGATCAGGGCAAGCGTGGCAGTACCCTCGGCCTTGGCCTGGAAGCGCCAGTTTGAAAGGCCTGCACTGCCGACGATACCGGCCTCTTCCGGAGTGCTGTATACCTCTGGGCCCAGGCTGCGTAGCACGCTTGAGGCTGGGTCCTTGAGCGTCCAGCGATAGCCGGTGGAAGGGTTGCTGGCCAGCGACAGCGATAGAGTCTGACCGACCTGCAGGCGCTTGGGACATTCGCTGTCGGCATCCAGCTCGACGGTTTGCCGCGGTTGCTGCGCGCAGGCGGCGAGCAAGCTGAGACTCAAGGGGAGCAGCAGGCGGGAGAGGGTCATGGTGGCTCCTGAGGCGGACGATGGCCTGAGGATAACCGATGCGCTTGTGTATGTGGGGCTCTGAGGGGCCATCGCGGGCTTGCCCTGCGATGGCCCCTCAGAGCCCTGTGTTTATCAGAACAACACTTTCGCCACGTCGGCAAAGCGCTTGGCGAAATGCACCGTCAGCCCTTCGCGCAGGTAGTCGGGCAGTTCCTCGAAGTCCCCACGGTTCGCCTCCGGCAGGATCAGTTCGAAGATCTTCTGCCGCTTGGCAGCTATTACCTTCTCGCGTACCCCGCCAATCGGCAGTACCTGCCCGGTCAGTGTCAGCTCGCCAGTCATCGCCACGCCTTTTTTCGGCGCCTGGTCGCGCGCCAGTGACAGCAGGGCGCTGGCCATGGTCACGCCAGCGCTGGGACCGTCCTTGGGCGTGGCGCCTTCGGGTACGTGCAGGTGGATGAACGCTTCGTTGAAGAAGCCTGGGTCGCCTCCATACTGCTTGAGGTTCGCGCTGACGTAGCTGTAGGCGATTTCTGCGGACTCCTTCATCACCTCACCCAGCTTGCCGGTGAGCTTGAAGCCGCGGTTGAGCGTATGAATGCGTGTTGCCTCGATCGGCAGGGTGGCGCCCCCCATGCTGGTCCAGGCAAGGCCTGTGATCACGCCCTTGCCCGCCAGTACCTGCTCGCTGCGGAACACCGGCATGCCCAGTGCTGCCTCGAGGTCCTTGGTGCCGATCTTGAGCTTGGCATCCGGGTTCTCCAGTAGCTTGACCACTGCCTTGCGCACCAGCTTGCCGAGCTGTTTCTCCAGTTGACGCACGCCAGCCTCGCGAGCGTAGCCTTCGATCACCAGGCGCAGGGCGCTGTCGCTGATGCTCAGGCTGGTCTTGGCAACGCCAGCCTTGTCCAGCTGCTTGGGCCACAGGTGGCGTTTGGCAATGGCCAGCTTCTCTTCGGTGATGTAGCCGGACAGGCGAATCACTTCCATGCGGTCGAGCAGCGGGCCGGGGATCGAATCCAAGGTGTTGGCAGTGCAGACGAACAGCACCTTTGACAGGTCCAGACGCAGGTCCAGGTAGTGGTCGAGGAAGTCGACGTTCTGCTCCGGATCCAGGGTTTCGAGCAGTGCCGAGGCGGGGTCGCCCTGGTAGCTCTGGCCCATCTTGTCGATCTCGTCGAGCATGATCACCGGGTTCATCACCTCGACATCCTTCAGTGCCTGTACCAGTTTGCCGGGTTGGGCGCCGATGTAGGTACGGCGGTGACCTTTGATCTCGGCTTCGTCGCGCATGCCGCCGACACTGAAGCGGTAGAAGGGGCGCCCCAGGGATTCGGCGATGGATTTGCCGATGCTGGTCTTGCCAACGCCCGGCGGGCCGACCAGCAGTACGATCGAGCCGCTGATCTCGCCTTTCCAGGCACCGACGGCGAGGAACTCGAGGATGCGCTCCTTGATATCGTCAAGCCCGGCGTGGTGCTGATCGAGCACTTTGCGTGCGTGCTTGAGGTCGAGCTTGTCCTGGCCGTATACCCCCCAAGGCAACGCGGTGGCCCATTCGAGGTAGTTGCGGGTCACAGCGTATTCCGGCGAGCCTGTTTCGAGGATCGCCAGCTTGCCCATTTCCTCGTCGATGCGCTTTTTAGCCTGCTCGGGCAGGGTCTTGCCTTGCAGGCGCTGTTCGAACTGTTCGAGGTCGGCGCTGCGGTCGTCCTTGGTCAGGCCCAGCTCCTGCTGGATGACCTTGAGCTGTTCCTTGAGAAAGAACTCACGCTGATGCTCGCCGATCTGCCGGTTCACTTCGGCGGAAATCTCGTTCTGCAACCGCGCAACCTCGACTTCCTTGCGCAGCATCGGCAGGACCTTCTCCATGCGCTTGAGCATGGGGACGCAGTCGAGCACTTCCTGCAACTGGTTGCCGGTGGCAGAGGTCAGGGCAGCGGCGAAGTCGGTGAGGGGCGAGGGGTCGTTGGGGCTGAAGCGGTTGAGATAGTTCTTCAGCTCTTCGCTGTACAGCGGATTGAGCGGCAGCAGTTCCTTGATCGCATTGATCAGGGCCATGCCGTAAGCCTTAACCTCGTCGGTGGGCTGCGCGGGCTGGTGCGGGTACTCGACTTCGACCAGGTAGGGTGGTCGATGGTGCTTGAGCCAGGTGCGGATGCGTACGCGGGTCAGGCCCTGGGCGACGAACTGCAGCTTGCCGTTCTCGCGGCTGGCATGGTGCACCTTGACCAGGGTGCCGTATTCCGGCAACGCCTTGGTGTCGAAGTGGCGGTGGTCTTCGGGCGGCGTGTCCATGAAGAACAGGGCCAGGGAATGATGATCGGTCTTGGCGACCAGGTCGAGGGTTTCGGCCCAGGGTTCCTCGTTGACAATCACCGGCAGCACTTGCGCGGGGAAGAACGGGCGGTTGTGGATCGGGATCACGTAGACCTTGTCCGGCAGTTGCTGGCCGGGCAGGGCAAGGGCGCGGCTGGTCTCGGCCTTGGCCTCGAGGTGTTCGATTTCGCTCTGTGCGTCGGGGTGTTCCGGGAAATCCTGCTGGTCGCTCATGGGGCACCTGCGTGAATGACTATGGTGCTTAGATGGGGCGGGGAGGGATGGGTTTCAATGGTAGACGAAGGCTGGAGGGGGAGGCTTTCATCTTTGCCGGCCGGTGCCGGGCCGCTCGTGGGCCTGCCCGCGAAGGCGGCGGTGTGGCCACCGCCGCAGTCGAGGCTTATTCAGCCAGTTTGTAAGCGATGATGTAGTCGCCCATCTTGGTGCCTAGCGAGCCATGTCCTCCGGCCACGATCAGCACATACTGCTTGCCGTCCTTGCCCGTGTAGGTCATTGGCGTGGCCTGGCCACCGGCTGGCAGGCGAGCGCTCCACAGTTCCTTGCCGTTGTGCACGTCATAGGCGCGCAGGTACTGGTCCAGGGTGCCGCTGAGGAAGCCCACGCCACCGGCGGTGACGATCGAGCCACCCATGCTTGGTACACCCACCGGCAAGCCGATCGGTACAGGGGTGCTGTCACGAGTGGTGCCGTTCTTGCGTTTCCACACCACCTTGTTGGTGAACAGGTCGATAGCGGCCACATAACCCCAGGCCGGTGCCTGGCACGGCACGCCCAGTGGCGACATGAACGGGTGCATGGTCACGGCATACGGGGCGCCGGTGTTCGGCTGCACGCCGCTGGTCTCGCTTTCGCGCTTGCTGCCTTCGGCTACCTGCTCGCGCGGGATCATCTTCGACACGAACGCCATGTAGTTCGGCGAGGTGAACAGCAACTGACGCACCGGGTCGACCGACACGCTGCCCCAGTTGAACACGCCGACGTTGCCGGGATACACCAGCGAGCCCTGTTCGGACGGCGGGGTGTACTGGCCTTCGTAGCGCAGCTCGCGGAACTGGATGCGGCACAGCATCTGGTCGAATGGCGTGGCGCCCCACATGGCCTGTTCGGTCAGCTCGGGGCCGAGCAGGTTGAGGTCGGAGCGGGCTTGGGTCGGCGCCGTGTGATCGCCCTTGACCGCGCCTTGCGGTACCGGGATCTCGCGGATCGGCACGATCGGGGTGCCGTCACGACGGTCGAGCACGTACAGGCTGCCCTGCTTGGTCGGCACGATGACCGCAGGCTTCACGCCGTCGTCGGTCTTCAGGTGCACCAGGGTGGGCTGGCTGCCCACGTCCATGTCCCACAGATCGTGGTGGGTGAACTGGTAGTTCCAGCGTGCCTTGCCGGTGGCCAGGTCCAGGGCGACCACGCCAGCGCTGTACTTCTCGGCGCCTGGGGTGCGGTTGGCGCCCCACTGGTCAGGGGTCTGGTTGCCCAACGGCAGGTAGATCATGCCCAGGTCTTCATCGACGCTGGCCAGCGACCACATGTTCGCCGAGTTGCGGCTGTAGGTCTTGCCCGGCGCCAGGGGCTTGGTGTCGTCGGGGTTATCGCTGTCCCAGTTCCACACCAGGCGGCCGTCGTGCACGTCGTAGGCGCGGATCACGCCGGACGGTTCGTTGGTCGACTCGTTGTCGGTGACATGCCCGCCGATGATCACCAGATCACGGGTGATCGCCGCTGGCGAGGTGGAGTAGTAGCCGCCGGCGGTGAATGGGCCGATGCCGGTGGTCAGGTCGATCGCACCCTGGTTGGCGAAGCCTTCGCAGACCTTGCCGTTGTCGGCGTTGATCGCGATCAGGCGGGCATCGGCAGTGGGCAGGTACAGGCGTCGTGGGCAGGTCTGGGCAACGACCTGGCCGGCATCGGAGATCTTCGGCGCAGGGCTGCCGTCACGGCTGACGTAGCGGTTTTCGTCATAGTACGAAACGCCGCGGCAGGTCATGTGGGCGAAGCCCTTGAAGGTCTTGACTGGGCTCTTGACCTGCGGGTCGAAGCGCCAGATTTCGGCACCGGTGTCCGGGTCCAGGGCCAGCACCTTGCTGTGCGCGGTGCAGGCATAGAGCATGCCGTTGGCCTTGAGTGGGGTGTTCTCGTTGGTCAATTCGACCGGGTCGTTTTCGGTCGGCAGGTCGCCGGTGCGAATGCGCCAGGCTTCTTCCAGGCGATAAGCGTTCTGCGGGGTGATCTGGCGCAGGGGCGAGTAGCGGTCGCCGTGTTCGGTACGCCCGTAGGCCTGCCATTCGCCGTCCGGCATGGAAGGGGCTGCACTGGCCATTTCGCTGCTGTCACGCCCCAATTCGCCGAAGATCTCCCCGGGATGGGTGAACTGGCTACCAACTGCGGTTGCGCCGGAAGCGACCACGGCGGCGGCCAGCAGGGCGCCGTTGACCTTAGAGGCAGGCCCAAGCAGCGGGCGGCGCGCCCAGGGCAGCAGCAGGACCACGCCGAGGGCGAACCAGATGGCCAGGCGTGGCACCAGTTGCCACCAGTCCAGACCCACTTCCCATAGCGCCCAGGCGGTGCTGGCCAGCAGCACCACGCCATACAGGCCAAGGCCGATGCGGCGCAGGGCGATCAGCAGGATGCCCGAAAGGGCAAAGCCGATCCCGCCGATCAGGTAGTAAAGGGATCCCCCCAGCTGGCTCAGCTTGATACCGCCTGCGATCAGGGCCAGGCCCATCAGCAACAGCAGCACGCCTACGAGGCGCGGTAGCCAGCGGGTTCCATTCTTGGCACCGTCAGTGCTCATCGCATGTTCTCCGTTCGTTCAAGGTTGGGTTCAGAAACTGCTCTGGATCTTCAGGCCGCCGATCAGCGCGTCATCGACCTGCGACACCCCGCCCGGATGGCGGATGTACTGCAGGTTAGGACGCACGGTGAGCCAGTCCGCCAGGTGAACGCCGTAGTAGAGTTCGGCGCTGTATTCGGTGTCCTGGACGGGCAGGAAGCCGGGATTGTCGTAGTCGACGACGGCGTTGGCCTGGTTGGCCAGGCGCGCGTTCTTGCGGTAGGCGGGGTTGACGTGCACGCGGGCGAGGGCGAAACCGATGTCGTCCTTGGCGCGGGCATCGAAGGGCCCCTTGTACACCACACCTGCCTGAACGTAGTTGTCGATGGCATTGGTCTTCTTGTCATGCATCGTTGCATTGGCGAACAGGCTTAGCCCGCGGGAGGCGTCCGAGGCGCGCGAGGTCACCTGCTGCTGGGCGCCGAGCCAGAAACCATGCTTGCTGGCGCTGCTGCGGTAAGCCTGGCCGCTCAAGGCCGCGGGTTGGCCGTTGCCGTCCTTGTAAACATCCTGTGCCTTGGCATTACTGTAGTAGTAGCCGGCGCGATATTCCCCTTTCAGACCATTGACCCTTGGGGTCCACACCAGTTCGATCGGCATCAGCGCACCTTGCGTACCGCTGCCACTGAGCTTGAAACCATTGCCGGATTCAAGGTTGGAGGGATTCTGTTCGAAGACGCCGACCTGCGCGTAGAGGTCGTCAGCGAGGTTGTACTTCACCCGCAGCGCCCATTGGCTGACCGGCCAGTTGTACCAGATGCCACCCACCCAGTTACCCACCTGGGAACCGCAGAACGCCAGGTTCTGGAAGTCGCAGGGGAAGCTGTTGAAGTCCTCGCCTTCACCGAAGCGGCCGACCTTCACGTCCAGTGCGCCATCGAAGTATTTCTGCTTGATCCACATTTGTGTCAGACGCCAGGTTTCGCCGCGGCCCCAGACTTCCTGGGCGGAGGTGAAACCTCCCACGCGCGGGTCGTTGATCCGGTCGTTGCTGATGTTCTGGCCGTGGCGCTCGGTGACCGTCAGCTGGAATTCGCTGTCGTGCCAGCCGAGGATCTTTTGCAGGTCCAGATGGGCGCCCAAGGTGAACTGGTCGCTGTAGCGTGCGGTGCGATCGTGATCGAAGCCGCCGTGCAGGTTACTGCCCATTTCGCCGGTGTAGCCGAAGGTGAAGTCGTAGCCCTGCGCCTGGAGTGCGGTGCGGGTACCGTCCCAGTCACCGAACATCCAGGGTGAGTCTTTGGCGAAGGGCGCGTCTGCGCTGGCGCTGGGCGAAAAGCCGCTGAGCAGGGCGGTGAGGGCGAGGCCCGGGTATGGATTCTTCGGCAGTTGAAGCATGAGATAGCGCTGTCTTTTGATTATTGAGAAAAACGCAAGCGCATCGAGGAGCGAACGCTTCGATGGAAACGGCTGGAGGGTTTATTAGTGAAGCGTTTCAGCTTGCGGTGCGGAGGATATAGGGGAAGTTGTAAGAAAAAAAGACAAAATGTCGCAGGGGATTGTTGTCGCAGACGTAATAGTGGGTGCAGTTCCTGCAGGAGCGGGCTGGCCCGCGAAAAAACACCACGCTGTCTGGCACGGGCTACGCCCGTGTTCGCGGGCAAGCCCGCTCCTACTCGGATTGGGCTGGCCTTTAGATTTTGAACAAGACAGTTGTCCCTGCAAGCAGGTCAGAAGCTGGTGCGCAGCCCGACTTCGACGCTACGCCCCGGTGCCGGCGCGATATCGCGCAGGATGGAACTGGCGTAGCGCACGGTCTGGTCGGTCAGGTTCTCGCCACGCACGAAGGCCAGCCACTGGCTCTGGCCAATGTCGAAGCGATAGCCGACGCTGGCGCCGAGGGTGGTGTAGCCGTCGGTGCCGTGTTCGTTGTCCGGCTTGCGGTGCTGCGAGGCGGCGTGTTGCACGTCCACGCGCGCCTGCCAGCGATCCAACTCCCACAGCAGGCCGGTGCCCAGCCGCAGCGGGGCGATGCGTGGCAGTGGCTCGCCGGTGTCGAGGTTCTTGGCGCGGGTATAGTCGCCGGACAGCTCCAGGGCGAAGCTGCCGTAGCGGTTCTCCAGCAGCTTCCAGCGATCCTGGGCCTCGATACCGTAGAAGCGCGCACGCACGCCCTGATACAGGTACTCAGGAATCCCGCCGTCGTCGTGGTCATGATCATGGTCGTGGTCGTCGTCACCATGGTCATGATCATGACCTTCACGCAGATTACCGCTGCCGATCAGGCCGATGTAGTTGCGAAAGTGGCTGTAGAACACGCCGACACTGCCCTTGTGCGTGCCGTTGTCGAAGCGCAGTGCCAGGTCGCCGGAAATCGCCTTCTCCTTGTTCAGGTTCGGATCGCCCACTTCATAGGCTCCGGTGGCCACGTGCGCGCCGTTGGCATACAGCTCGTAGAAGGTCGGTGCGCGCTCGGTGTAGGCCAGGCTCGCCGCCAGTGCCCAGACCGGGTCGAGCTGGTACACCGCGCCCGATGACAGGCTTGCGGCATTGAAGCTGGTCGATTTGTCGGCACCGACGAAGTTCTCGTTACCCTTGGCATCCGGATCGATGCGGGTGTGCTCCAGGCGTGCGCCCAGGCTCAGGTTCAAGCGTTCGGTGGCCTGCCATTGCTCGAGCATGAACAGCGCCAGGCTGTCGGTGTCGGTGTGCGGCACGAAGGCTTCTTCACCCAGTGCCGAGAACTCGTTGCGACTGACCTGGGCGCCGATCACCCCTTCGACGGGGCCGATCGGCTGGTGGCGGGCTTCGATGCGCGCCTCATAGCCTTTGTTCTTGAAGGTGGTGTGGACCTCGCCCTCTTCGATCTCGCGGTGTTGGTAGTCGGTGTAGCCGGCGTCGACCTTGACCGAACTGAACGGCCCTTCGAGGTCGCGCAGTTCCGAGGCGAAGGCGTAGTGGTCCTGTTGCATGTCCAGGCGCACGCCGGGCTCGGCCACCGAGCCGTAGTTGCTGTCGTAGCGGCTATAGGACAGGCCTGCATAGCCATGGTCCCAATGGTAGGAACCACCGATGGCGCCGCCGTCCTGGCGGCCGTCGCTGTTTTCCAGGCGATGCTTGCTGCCGGGTTCGTCGGCGTCGCGCACCTTCGCGCTGCGTGCATAGCCGGGGATGCGCAGGTCGTTGAACTGACGGCTGTTGGCGTCCAGGTGCAGGGCGAAATTGCCGTCACCGGCTTCGAGCTTCCCAGCGCTGCTGCGTGTGGTGTCGGCGCCGCCATAGCGCAGCTCGCCTGCACCATGGATGCCATCGATCGGCGAGTCGGGAATGCGGTTGTCGAAGGTGTTGACTACACCACCGATGGCGTTGCCGCCGTAAAGCAGCGCAGCCGGGCCACGGACGATCTCGACGCGTTCGACGGTGACCGGGTCCAGCGGCACGGCGTGGTCATAGGACAATGACGAGGCATCCAGGGCACCGACGCCGTTGCGCAGGATGCGGATGCGGTCGCCATCCAGGCCGCGGATCACCGGGCGACTGGCGCCTGGACCGAACCAGGTGGAGGCGACACCGGGCTGTTTGTTGAGGGTTTCACCGAGGCTGCCGTGCTGCTGTTGCAGCAGGTCATCGCCTTCGAGCACGGTGCTTGGGGCGGCGAGCTGACGGTTGCCGAGCGGGTTGGCGGTGATCACCTGGGGTTCGAGCTCCACCGCCTGGCTGGGCGATGACGCCAGCCACAAGGCGACAGCGAGGGGAGAGAGGCGCAGGGACTTGGACAACATGAGCGTGTGACGTTCCTTGGCAGATAGTTATAGTGAAGATACGAATAGATACAATATAACATTTCTATTTCATCACAGAGGTTTCCTGTCTGGCCAGGGGTTTGTGCTGTGGAAGGCTCTGGCCTGGGCTGGGAGCGCAGGCGGTCCGCATCCTTGCACACCGGCCCACTACACTCGTGTAAGGTGCGCATCTTTCAACGCGGGAGCACTGCATGAGCACGGCCCAACACAACGCACTGCACGGCAAGACGCTGGAGCAGATCCTCACCGAGCTGGTGGCCCACTACCAATGGCAGGGGCTGGCCGAGCGCATCGACATCCGCTGCTTCAAGAGCGACCCGAGCATCAAGTCGAGCCTGACCTTCCTGCGCAAGACGCCTTGGGCGCGGGAAAAGGTCGAGCAGCTGTACATCAAGCTGTCACGCAAGGCTTGAGGGTGCCGCGTCCCTGGCTGACCCTGGCCGCGCTGCTCGGCTGGACGGGGTTGGCGGTGCAGTTGTATCTGGTGCTGCTGGCGCGCTGGCAGGAGCAGGCCAGCTTGATCGGTGGCATGGTCAATCTGTTCGGCTATTTCACCGTGCTGAGCAACACCCTGGTGGCCACGGTACTGAGCCATGCGGCGTTCGGCCGTGGGACGGCGGCGCGGCGCTGGTTCCTGACGCCAGCGGTGAGTTCCGGTGTGCTGGTCAGTATCGTGCTGGTGGCAGTGGCCTACAGCCTGCTGCTTCGGCACCTGTGGCAACCCGAGGGTTGGCAGTGGCTGGCCGACGAACTGTTGCACGACGTGATGCCGCTGGTGTTCGTGCTGTACTGGTGTCTGGCGGTGCCCAAGGGGCGCTTGCGGCTATGGCACCTGGGCGCCTGGAGCCTGTACCCGCTGGTGTATTTCCTGTTTACCTTGTGGCGGGGGCATGAGATTGGGGTCTACCCCTATCCCTTCGTCGATGTGGCGAGCCTGGGGTATGGGCGGGTGCTGATCAATGCACTGGCGGTGTTGGCGGGGTTCTGGGGGATCGGGTTGCTGGTGATCGGGGTGGATCGGTGGTGGGGGCGGGTGAAGGGATGAGTCGGGACGAGTCGCTGCGACTCGTCCCGCGACAGGGCCGCATCGGTCTTACTGGCTACTCATCATCCGCACTGCCCTCTGCGCGCCAGTAAGCAGCTGCCTTGAGCGCATCCTCGGCCACGCCCTTTTCCAGCAGCAAAGCCTTGGCCTGCCGGGTCAGGCCCTTCTCCAGCGCTACCCAGCCATACAGCCGGCCCTGCGGCAACGCCAGGTTTTTCACCAGGCCGAGCAGGTCCTCTGCCTGCCGACGTACCCAGATGACCTCCACCTGCGCCTTGCTCGGCAGCGGCTGGCGCTCCTGTTCATCCTCGATCTGGATGACCGCCAGCACCTGGCGTCCGGCCGGCAGCTCCTCGAGCCGTCGGGCAATCGCGGGGATGGCGGTTTCGTCGCCGATCAGCAGGTAGCTGTCGAAGATGTCCGGCACCACCATCGACGCGCGTGGGCCGGCGATATCGAGGTGCTGGCCCGGCGCGGCCTGGGCAGCCCAGGTCGAGGCAGGGCCGTCGCCATGCAGGACGAAGTCGATGTCCAGCTCCAGGGCGTCCAGGTCGATGCGCCGCGGTGTGTACTCGCGCATGGTCGGTCGTACGCCGCCGTCGCGGCCCAGGTTGCGGGCCTCGATCGCTTGTTGCTCCTCGGGCGTGCAGCCGAACAGCACCTTGACGTGGTCGTCCGTGCCCAGGCTGGTGAAGCCTGCCAGTTCCGCACCGCCCAGGGTGATACGGCGCATGCGCGGGGTCAGGTCGGTGACCCGCAGCACCTGCAGACGGCGTTGGCGGATCTCGTGGTTGACGCGATGAATGGTGTCGCTCATGGGGTTTTCTCCTGAACGGAATCGGTCGGCCCGCCTGCGATGGCCCTGGCCGTGTCGTTGAGCAGGCCGCGTACCCGCTCGATTTCCTCGGGTGTCCAGCGGCCGCTGTGCATGTGCAGGGCATGGCGCAGATTGCCGACCGCCTCGTTGATCTCTGGCGGCCGGTCATGTCCGCGCAGGGCACGCTTGCTCAACTCGATGCGCATGCGTACGCCGTCGAGGGCGACGGCTTGTTCGGCGAGTGATTGGCGACCGACTTCGGTGATGACATAGAGGCGCTTGCTGCCCTGAATCTGGCCACTGATCAGCTCGGCTTCCTCAAGAAAGTTGAGGGTCGGGTAGATCACCCCGGGGCTGGGGCTGTAGCTGCCATCGAATAGCCCTTCGATCTGACGAATCAGGTCGTAGCCGTGGCCGGGTTGCTCGGCGAGCATCGACAGCATCAGCAGTTTCAGATCGCCAGGGGCGAACACCCGCGGGCCGCGCTCACCGCGACCGGGGCGGCGCTCGAAAGGATCATGGGGGGCGTGGTCACGCATGAGGTGCAGGCTCCTTGTGTTTCGATATATCGCAAGATATTACTCAAGATATATCTAAACACAAGGCTTCAAATGCAGATGATTATCATCTGGTTTTTTGATGGGTGCCTTGCCTGTCAGTGCATCGCCAGTTGCGGCGCCTTGCATTCATTGGGGTTTCCCGGCTCCAGGTATGGCATGAGAATCGGCGCCATACCCTTGAGTACCTGCACGGGCAGGGCCGAGGTGAACTTGAACGACTCCGCCGTGCGTCCCGGCACGAAGGCGGTGAGCGTGCCGAAGTGGTTGTCGCCGAGGAAGAACACGAAGGTGGCAGTGCGGTTCAGCGAGCGTGAGCCGATCAGCCGTCCGCCGGCGCCGTAGCTCTGCAGGCGGTTGTCACCCGTCCCGGTCTTGCCACCCATCACCAGCAAGGTACCGTCGTGCAGCTTGAAACTGCCGGAAATACGCCGCGCGGTACCGGCATCGACCACCTGCGACATCGCGCCTTTCAGGGCCCGCGCCACTTCCACCTTGAGGATTCGTTGGCCGCGGTCGGGGTCGCTGATCAGTTTGGTTTCATAGGGGGTGCCGGCCGCAAAGTGCAAGGTGTCGATGCGCAGGGTCGGCAGGCGTACGCCATCGTTCTGGATGATGCCTACCAGTTCGGACAGCGCCGCAGGGCGGTCGCCCGAGCTGCCAATGGCCGTGGCCAGTGACGGTACCAGGTGATCGAAGGGGTAGCCGACGCGCTTCCAGCGCTGGTGGATGTCGAGAAACGCCTCGATTTCGACCATGGTGCGGATGCGGCTGTCACGGGCGCCCTGGTGACGGCTCTTGAACAACCAGCTGTACACCTCCTGACGCTCGAAGCGGCTGGCGTTGACCATCTCGGTGGGGGTGGCGCCAGGGTTTTTCAGCAGGTAGCCAAGCAGCCACAGGTCCAGAGGGTGGACCTTGGCGATGAAGCCCTGATCGGGCAAGTCGTACTTGCCGGGACCGTAGGCGGCGTACATTTCAGAAAGGCGGCCATCGTTGAGCTTGGCCATGGCGGCCTTGTCCTTGGCGCTGTGCGCGCGGACGAAGGCATTGAAGGTTTCCTGGCCGGCCTCGGGGAACAGGTAGCGGTGCACCGCCGCCAGGCGCTGGGGGGTGACGCGCATGCTGTCGAGGAAGGTGTCCAAGCGTTGCTGGGAGGTCTTGCGCTGGTACTTGCGCCAGAAGCGCATCAGGTAATTGGTGCCCTCGCGGTCGGCGAAGCGCGCCAGGTACTCCTGGCGGCGCGGGTCGGCGTCATCCTTGAGCAGTGGTTCGCGGTTGTAGGGTTGCTGGTAGGTGACGTAGCGCACCAGGTCGCGCATCAGGCGGATGAACGGCAGGTTGATCGACTCGCGCAACGCGTCCTTGAGGGTCGGGTTGCGGCCGTTGTCCTCCTTGCGGAAGTTGTTGAACACGTGCATGCCACCACCGGTGAAAAATGCCTCGCCGGTATTGGCCGAGTACTTGCGCTCCAGCGCGGCGTCGAGCATGGCGTCGAGGTTCTGGTTCTTGCTGTTCAGCATCAGCCATTCCAGTGACCACTGGGTGATGCGGTCCAGGTCGGCTACCTCCACTTTCTTGAGCTCGGCTACCGGCTTGCCGGCGTACTTGTCGTGCAGCTCGGCGACGATTTCAAGGTAGGTGGTCAGCACCCGCAGCTTGGCGGTCGAACCCAGTTCCAGCTTGCTGCCCTCGTTGATGTCGAACGGCTGGTTGGTGCTGTCGGTCTGCACCCGAACCCGCGAGCCGTCGGCGGTGCGCTCGAACAGGGTGAAGCTGTAGCTGACCTGGTCGGTGGTCTTGCTGGTCAGCAGGCGCTCGCCGATCAGGCCCATCTGCGCGGCGAACTCGGGGTCGGCGAGGTTCTTCAGGTACTGGCTGACCTGGGTCTGCAAGTCGGCTTGCAGGGTGCTGGTGGCGGAGAGGTCGAGGCGATCGAGGTCGTACAGCGGACGGTTGAGCATGGCTGCCAGACGGTTACGGGCCAGGCTGATGCCCTTGTTGGTGATGATCGGCACGATGGTCGGCTGGGCCACCCAGTCGCGGTACACCGCCTTGCTGGCCAGCGCGGCGTCGGCCAGCGGGCGATCGATGATGCCGTTGGCAGCGAGCACGCGGATATGCGAGTCGGTGAGCTCGGCCAGCTCGACCCGGCCTTTGGACAGGTAATGCGAAGGCCGACGCTGGGCAATCATCAGTGACAGCACTTCACGCAGCGCCAGGCCGCGAGCGGCCATGCTCTGGGCGTCGGTTTCGGTCGCGGTGAGCGCCTTGTTCACCTCGGCGAAGTCTGCGCCGTACCAGACCCGTAGCCCTTCGGCCATGCCATGCACTTCACCGTGCCCGGGTACCGCCGAGAGCGGCACGCTGTTCAGGTAGTCGCGCACGATGCGCTGGCGCGCCTCGGTGGTGTCCGGCCCGCCCTGATAGGCGCGCACGCTGGCAGAAATCATCTGGCGGATCTTCTCGGCGCCGTTGACCGTCAGGCCGTCCGGCGAGTGCCGGTATTTTTCCAACTGTGTCGCCAGGGTGCTGCCGCCCGCTGACTGGCCGGGCAGGGCCAGGTACTTGGCGACCTGGCTGTAGGCCGCCTTGGCGAAGCGTGGCCAGTCTACCGCTGGGTTGTTCTGCGGGTCCTTGCTGTCGAGCAGGTCGCGGTTCTCGATGAACAGCAGGCTGTTGACGATCACCGGCGGGATCGAGGCGAAGTCGTCGTACAGGTGCTGGGGGTAGTGGTACTGGTAGAGGGTGTCGCCGCGGCAGTCGGTGATCGACAGGCCGGCCTGGATCTTCTCGACGTAGGGCACGAACAGGCCGTGGTCGACATAGCGCATCAGTGCCGGGGAGAAACGCACCTGCTCGCTGATCAGGTAGTCGCGCTTGAGCAGGCGCGGCAGGAACTGACCCAGGGCGCTGTAGCCCAGGCGCTTGTCGAAGGGGCCGTCGCCTGGGTAGACGATCGCGTCGCTCGGCCCGCGCTCCAGCGAGTAGGTGAGGGTGCTGGCCAGGCGGCTGAATTCACGCGATTGCAGGTCCGAGCTCTGCACCTCCTCATAGACGGCAAAGCCCACCGCCACCATGGCCACCAGCACGATCAGGATGATCAGTCGCCACCACAACCGACGCTGACGAGGTGGCTTCGGCTGTGGTGGCTCGGCCAGAGGTGCTTCGGGTGCTTCCGTTCTGGTCTGTTCCGATTGCCACAGTGCGCCCATAGAGTTCAGTCCGGCCAAGTATTTTCGTCTTGCTTGCCTGAAGCTTAGACGCTGGCCGGACTTGGTGAAAAAATTGTGAGGGCGATGATCGGTGTATTCGGATCAGGCTGCGGCTTCGCTGTGCGGCTCGAAACTGTCGGCGCGCGCCAACTGCCACATCCGCGAGTAGAACTGCCCGTCCACCTCGCCGGTCAGTAGTTCGCCGGGCTTGAGGAACACGTGCATCTGCGAGAACAGCTTGATCTCGGTGGCGGAAATACGCCGCACCAGGTGCTTGGCCTCCAGTTGCGCGGGGTGCTCGAGGCCTGCAGCGGCCAGCATTTCGGCCAGGGCGCGCAGGGTGTTGTGGTGGAAGTTGAGCACCCGCTGGGCCTTGTCGGGCACCACCAGTGCGCGCTGGCGCAGGGCGTCCTGGGTGGCAACGCCGGTCGGGCACTTGTTGGTGTGGCAGCTCTGCGACTGGATGCAACCGATGGCGAACATGAAGCCGCGTGCAGAGTTGGCCCAGTCGGCGCCGATAGCCAGCACGCTGGCGATGTCGAAGGCACTGACGATCTTGCCACTGGCGCCGAGCTTGATCTTGTCGCGCAGGTTCAGGCCAACCAGGGTGTTGTGCACGAACAGCAAGCCCTCGCGCAGGGGGACGCCGATGTGGTCGGTGAACTCCACGGGCGCGGCGCCGGTACCGCCCTCCTTGCCGTCGACGACGATGAAGTCGGGCAGGATGCCGGTTTCCAGCATGGCCTTGGCGATGCCCATGAATTCCCACGGATGACCCAGGCAGAACTTGAAGCCTACCGGCTTGCCGCCGGACAGCTCACGCAACTGGGCGATGAACTGCATCATTTCGATGGGCGTGGAGAACGCGCTGTGGCGAGACGGCGAGATGCAGTCCTCGCCCATGACGATGCCGCGGGTGTCGGCGATTTCCTGGGTCACCTTGTGCTTGGGCAGGATGCCGCCATGGCCGGGTTTGGCGCCCTGGCTCATCTTGATTTCGATCATCCGCACCTGTGGGTTGGCGGCCTGCTCGGCGAAGCGCGCGGGGTCGAAGCGTCCGTCCGCGGTACGGCAGCCGAAGTAGCCGCTGCCCAGTTCCCAGACCAGGTCGCCACCGTGCTCGCGGTGGTAGGGGCTGATGCTGCCTTCGCCGGTGTCATGGGCGAAGTTGCCGAGCCGGGCACCTTCGTTGAGGGCACGGATGGCATTGGCACTGAGCGAACCGAAGCTCATGGCCGAGATGTTGAAGATCGATGCCGAGTAAGGCTGGCTGCACTGCGGGCCACCGACGGTGATGCGGAAACCTGTCGGGTCGGCCAGTGGCGCGGGGCGCATGGAGTGGCCGATGAACTCGAAACCCGACTCATACACGTCGATCAGGGTGCCGAAGGGTTTGTCGGAGGCTTCGTTCTTGGCGCGGGCGTACACCAGCGAGCGCTGGGCGCGGGAGAAGGGCAGGGCATCGCTGTCGGATTCGAGCAGGTACTGGCGGATCTCCGGGCGAATGCCTTCGACCAGGTAGCGAATGTTGCCCAGAATCGGGTAGTTGCGGCGTACCGCATGGCGTTTCTGCAGCAGGTCGAACAGGCCGATCAGGCTGAGCACGGCGGTGGTCAGGGTAAAGGGCCACAGCCATTCGTGGTGCAGGAAGGGAAGGCTGGCCAAGGTGAACAGCACGCAGGCGGCGAACACGGCGTAACGGCTGAGGAGTGACAGACTCATGCGAAAATCCTTGCGAATGCTTCGGTCAATCAGGCTCAGGGGCCTGGGCAAACCCCGACCATAGCCCGGTCGGGTGACAAATGGCCAGCGGACGAAAGGCGAGGGAAAATGAAATTTCGGGTATCGAAAATCATTCTCAATGTAGTATGTTATAAAGTATCAATTTATGACCGAGGTGATTTTCATGAAAGCAGGTATCCATCCCGAATATCGTCCCGTGCTGTTCCACGACACGGCGGCGGATGTGTTCTTTCTGATCGGATCGACCGTGGAAACTGATCGCACCCAGGTTCACAGCGACGGCCAGACCTACCCCTACGTGGCGCTGGATGTGTCCAGTGCATCGCACCCGGTTTACACCGGTCAGCAGCGCAAAACGACTGTCGAGGGGCGAGTGGCCGGGTTCAACAAGCGTTTTGCAGGGTTTGCCGCGAAGGTTTAGGTGCGCTCAGTTGTCGCGCAACAGGCGCTGGCGCCAGGTTTGCTGTTCCTCGGCCGGTCCCTCGATCAGAAACCGGTAGTTGCCCGCGATCCGCACTGCCACCGGCACGCCGTCGCGATACAGCAGGCGGTTGCCCCCCGCAGCCGGTAGCTTGCTACCAGGCAGCAGGGTGCCGACCAGGTTCAATGGATCGCTGGCGCTGATCACCACCAGCGCCCCGTCCACTTCCCGCCGCCGCACCTGGCGCAATAACCCCACGGCTTCGGGCAGGGCGAACTGTTCGCCGGCCAGCCCGGCAATGAACCGCCCGCCACGGATTTCCCCGCGTGCCTCCAGCCGGTGATAACAACGCAGGAGTTCGCGCCATGGCGGTAGTGCTGCGCTTTCGCGCTCCAGCAGGCGCCAGCAGATCACCCCATAACGACGCAACAGGCTGCGGGCTATATGTTCCAGGCGCTGGTCGCTGTCCTGTTCGCCAGTGCTGCGCCGCAGCAGCGCCCAGCGACCGGCCTGCACCATGCTGCTGGACAGCGGTGGATGACCGCGGCGGCTATTGCGTGACGAACGTTTGGCCGCCGGCGTTATCAGGCTGCGCAGACCGCTGAAGCTGTCGGCGCCCGCCAGCCCCGAGCCGACCAGTTCCTGCAGGGCGTTTTCCAGCTCGCTGGGCAGCAGGCGGGCTTGCTCGGCCAGCTCGTCGAAGAACAGCGCGCCATGGGCCTGCAAAGCCTGGTGCACGCGCTGTGCCCGTGCGCCGAGCGCCTCGGGCGACGGAATGCTGGCCAGGCTGCGCCACAGGGCGAGGCGTTCGCGCGGCAGAAGCACCAGCGGCGTGCTCGACAGGGTACTGCTCGACACAGTGGCGGCCAACCGCGTCCAGGCCCACTGGCCACTGCGACAGGCGTCGTCAAGCCAGTGCGGGCTGTAGTCCTTGATCCGCGCAGGCAACAGTTCCGCTTCCCAGGCCCCGGCGGCGCAGGGGAAGCCCTCGAGCTGTCCGAGCACCTGCGCTACCGCCTGCGGCCCGCGCAGGCGTTCCTCCTGGCTCAGGTGCTGCCAGTCGAACTGAAAACGCATGAAATCCTGCAGGCTGACCGGTTCGATCTCCCGGCGCAGGCGCTTGACGGTATAGCGGTGAATGCGTGCCAGCAGGTGACGCTCGCACCATTGCAGCGGCGGCTGACCTGGGCTGAAGTGCCCGCGCAAGACATAGCCTTCGCGCTCCAGCCGCGCCAACGCCTGTTCCACGTCGCTCTCGCCGCGGCTCAATGGCGTGGCGATCTGCGCCAGGGTGAGTGGGCCGAAGGCGCTCAGGCGGCCACGCAGCAGATCGCTCAAGGCGCTATCCGCATCGACGACCTGGTCGAAGCCGGGCAATGGCTGCAGGGCAGGGGCGAGCGAAGCGTCGGGGTACAGCGTGGTCATCGACCTCAGGCGCTCGCGAGCCAGCCACAGCGGCTGGCCGCAGGTGTCCAGACGGCAGGCACGGCCAGCGTCTGCCAACTGCCCGAGCAGGGCTGCCCAGCCATCGTTGGCTTGCACCTCGGCTTGCGTGATCGTGCCCAGGCTCATCAGCGCCTCGTGCATTTCGTCGAGGTTGAGCGGTCTTGGCCAGGCTTCATCCGCTACCGCACTGATCGCATCGGCATCCAGCGCGCCGAGGTCGTCGCCGCTGCGCACCTCGTTCCAGCGCCGGTTGAGCACCGCTTGGGTACGGCGCTCCTCCAGCGGTGCATCGTCGAGAAATGCATAGGGACGAGCATTGAGGATGGCCGCGGCCAGCGGTGAGGGGGCGGGCAGGTCGCGGCTGAGCAGGCGCACCTCGCCGCTTTCCATGCGCCGCAGCAGTGCCAGCCAGCCCTCGCTGTCCATGGCCTCGTGCAGACAATCGTCGAGGGTCTGTTGCACCAGCGGATGGTCGGGAATCTGGCGCTCGCCGACGATGTTTTCAAGGCAGGCGATCTGGTCGGGGAACACTGTGGCGACCAGGTCTTCGCTCTTCATCCGCTGGATCTGCGGCGCTACCTTGCGCCCTCCGATGAAGCGCGGCAGGGCCATCGCCACGGCCGCGTTCCAGCGCCAACGCACACCAAACAGCGGCGCGTCGAGCAGTGCCTGGACCAGCACCTGCTCGGCGGTGCGGCTCGACAGGTAGCGCCACACTTCATCGAGGTCGAAGCTGTGGCTGGTGGACAGCGACAGCACGATCGCATCTTCGCTGGCCGCCGCCTGCAATTCGAAATTGAAGGTGCGGCAGAAGCGTTTGCGCAGGGCCAGGCCCCAGGCGCGGTTGATGCGGCTGCCGTAGGGGGAGTGGATGATCAGTTGGGTGCCGCCGGACTCGTCGAAAAAGCGCTCCATCACCAGTGTCTGCTGCGACGGCAGGGCGCCCAGCACTTGCTGGGTACGGCCCAGGTAGTCGAGCAACTGGCTGGCGCTGTCGTCGTCCAGCACATAGTCGGCTTTCAGCCACTGCAGCACGCGGGACTGGTCGCCTGCATGCTGCTGCAGCTGCTCATCGAGACGTGCCTGCAGGCGCGCGACTGCGGTGGACAATTCGTCACTGCGCCCCGGCGCTTCACCGAGCCAGAAGGGGATGGTCGGCGGCAGGCCATGGGCATCCTCGACCCGTACCCGCCCGGGCTCCACGCGCAGGATGCGATAGGAAGCATTGCCCAGCTGGAAGATATCGCCGGCGATGCTTTCCACCGCGAAGTCTTCATTGACGCTGCCGATGTTCAGTGCCTGGGGTTCGAGCAGCACGCTGTAGTCGGCAGTCTCGGGGATGGTACCGCCGCTGGTCAGGGCAGTGAGCTGGCTGCCGCGACGTCCACGCAGGGTGCCATTCACTGCGTCGCGATGCAGGTAGGCGCTGCGTACACCCTGGCGGCCGTTGTAACCCTCGGCGAGCATCTGCAGCAGGGCCTGGTAATGCGCCTGGTCAAGCCCTGCATAGGGCATCGCGGCGCGCAGGCAGTCGAACAACGCCTGCTCTGGCCAAGGCTGGTTGCTGACTTCGGCGATGATCTGCTGGGCCAGTACATCCAGTGGCGCGTTGGGGATGTGCAGCAGGTCCAGCTCGCCCCGGCGCACGCAGTCGAGCAGGGCCACGCATTCGATCAGGTCGTCACGCGAGGTAGGGAACAGTCGGCCCTTGGGAATGCCATCGACCTGGTGCCCCGAGCGGCCGACGCGTTGCAGGAAGGCGGCAATGGAGCCGGGCGAGGCTATCTGGCACACCAGGTCGACGTCGCCGATATCGATGCCCAGCTCCAACGACGCGGTAGCTACCAGCATCCGCAGACCACCAGCCTTCAGGCGCTGTTCGGCTGACAGGCGATGCTCCTTGGCCAGGCTGCCATGGTGGGCGGCGACTGCGTCCTGGCCCAGGCGCTCGCTCAGGTGCCGGGTCAGGCGTTCGGCCAGGCGCCGGGTGTTGACGAACACCAGCGTGGTGCGGTGTTCGCGGGCCAGGGCGGCGAGTCGGTCGTAGAGCAGTTCCCAGACATCCGTGGCCATCACCGCGCCCAGCGGCACGCGCGGCACCTCGATGGCCAGGTCGCGCTCGCGGCTGTGGCCGACATCGACGATGGCGCAGGGCCGCTGATGCCCGACCAGGAACTGCGCCACCCGCTCGACCGGGCGCTGCGTGGCCGACAGGCCGATGCGGCGCAACGGTCGGCCGCACAGGGCTTGCAGGCGCTCCAGGGTCAGTGCCAGGTGGCAGCCGCGCTTGTTGCCGGCCAGGGCGTGGATCTCGTCGACGATCACCGTGTGCACCTGGTTCAGCCCGGCACGACCCGAGGCCGAACCGAGCAGTACGTACAGCGATTCAGGCGTTGTCACCAGGATGTGCGGTGCGCGTTTGCGCATGGCTGCGCGGTCTTTTTGCGGTGTATCGCCGGTGCGCACGGCGGTGGTGATGTGTGGTGCTTTCAGGCCCTGCTCGGCGAGTGCCTGAGCGATGCCTTCGAGAGGCGCCTGGAGATTGAGGCGAATGTCGTTGGACAACGCCTTGAGCGGTGAAACGTAGATCACCTGGGTTTGCGCGGGCAGCTCGCCGTCGTGCTCCAGACCTTGGCGAAACAGTTCGTCCAGCACTGCGAGAAAGGCGCTGAGGGTCTTGCCCGAGCCGGTCGGAGCGGCCAGCAGCATCGACTGGCCGGCGTGGATCAGCGGCCAGGCGCGGGCCTGGGCGTCGGTGACGGTGGCGAAGCGTTGCCGGAACCAGGTGCCGACGGCGGGGTGGAACAGGTCGAGCACCGGGTGCTGCTGTGCGGGCAGGTTCATGCAGTGTTTATGGCGTTTGGCGAGGTGGTTGGCAAGGGGCCGTTCGTCCGGCTTAGGGCGGAGTTGGCGTTTGCCCCGGTAAACCCGCTCAGAGCGCGCTGCATCAGGTATCCTCGCCAGCTTCTGTCCAGGAATGCCCCCATGACCAAGACTATCCACATCGCCGCCGCCCTGCTCATCGACCCGGCGGGCCGTACCCTGCTGGTACGCAAGCGCGGGACCCAGGCTTTCATGCAACCGGGTGGCAAGATCGATGCCGGTGAAACGCCGGTCCAGGCGCTGGTGCGCGAGCTGCACGAAGAGCTGGGCGTGCGCATCGACCCCGAGCAGGCCGTGCACCTTGGCCGTTTCAGCGCGCCGGCGGCCAACGAGCCAGGTTTTGAAGTACAGGCCGAGCTGTTTCGCGTCGAGTGCGCCGAGGCGGTGATCCCCGCCGCGGAAATCGAGGAAGTGCACTGGCTGGCGGCCGATCAGGCGCCAACCCTGGCACTGGCACCCTTGACCCGCGACCTGATCCTGCCGCTGTGGCGTGAAGGCATCAGCGCACCGCGCTGACACCGTCGAGGGTGGCGAACGAGGTATCCTTGGCGGTCAGCAGGAAATCACGCATGTACGGCGCATCGAGCATGTCGGTGCGCACTGCGGCATAGAGCGTGGCGAACAGGCCTTTCTCGCCCAGGCGCTTGCCCTTCACGTAGCCGCGCGAGCTGTACTCGTGCAATGCCCAGTGCGGCATGCCGCACACCCCGCGACCGCTGGCGACCAACTGCATCATCATCACTGTCAGCTCCGAGGTGCGCACCGCGGCCGGTTCGATATCGGCCGGCTCGAGGAAGCGGGTGAAGATGTCCAGGCGATCACGCTCCACCGGGTAGGTGATGAGGGTCTGGTCGGCCAGGTCGTCCGGAACGATGTAGGGCTTGCTCGCCAGCGCGTGCTGGTTTGCCACCGCAAGCATGGCTTCGTAGGTGAACAGCGGCACGTAGGTGATGCCAGCCAGGTCCAGCGGGTCGGAGGTCACCACCAGGTCGAGATCGCCCCGGGCCAGTGCAGGCAAGGGGGCGAAGGCAAAGCCCGAGGCCAGGTCCAGCTCCACCTCCGGCCAGGCATCGCGGAACTGGTCGATGGTCGGCATCAGCCACTGGAAGCAGCTGTGGCACTCGATGGCCATGTGCAGGCGGCCCGCGGTACCGCCGGCGAGACGGGCGATGTCGCGTTCGGCGCCACGCAGCAGCGGCAGGGTGGCGTCGGCCAGTTGCAGCAGGCGCAGGCCGGCACTGGTGAAGCGGATCGGCTTGGTCTTGCGCACGAACAGTTGCATCCCCAGGCGCTCTTCCAGCTCCTTGAACTGGTGCGACAGCGCCGACTGGGTCAGGTGCAGGCGCTCGGCGGCCTCCACCAGGCTGTCGGCTTCGCGCAGGGCATGAAGGGTTTTCAGGTGACGGATTTCCAGCACTTGCAACTCCGGGAGAAACACTTGGTAAAAGATCGATTGGGTTGAGTTTCTCTCATGTTGCTGTGTCTGTCGACAGCACCCTGCAGATGACCGTTCGGCGACATTAATCAAACTGTCACGCAACTGTGGCAGCGCCACCGAAGGGATTTCATCAGACTCGCGCTCTACTGGGGATTTGCATTCTGGTGTTTCCTTCCATGCGGGTTTTTCTGATCTTCTTTCTTTTGTTGTGCGGGGCACCGACAGGTTTCGCCGCCGGCCGGTGCGATGCCCATGTGCCGGTGCAGCGAGCCGAGCTGGGTGAGTTGAGCCTGGTCTACCAGAGCGTTGGTGCGCCGGGGGATCCGGCACTGCTGCTGGTCATGGGCCTGGGCGGGCAATTGATCCACTGGCCGGATGATGTGGTCGAGGCCTTGTGTCGCCAAGGTTTTCGGGTCATCCGGTATGACAACCGCGATGTTGGCCTGTCGCGCTGGAACCAGGCGCCGGCTTCGGCCAACCTCACCGTCGAGTTGCTGCGCTACAAGCTTGGCCTGCCAGTGGCGGCGCCCTACAGCCTGACTGACATGGCCGGTGACGGTCTGCACCTGATGGATGAGCTCGGGATCGAGCAGTTCCATGTGTTGGGGGTCAGCATGGGCGGGATGATCGCCCAGCACCTGGCTGCCATGGCGCCGCAGCGTGTGCGCAGCCTGACGCTGGTCATGTCCAGCTCCGGTGCCGAAGGCTTGCCGGCGCCGAATCCTGCGTTGGTGCAGTTGCTGGCGCGGCGTAGTGCACCGAGCCGTGAAGTGGCGCTGGAGCAGCAGGCCGACCTGCTGGCGGCTCTGGGCAGCCCGACGGTGCACGATGATCGCGCGGTGCTGTTGCAGCAGGCGGCGTTGGCCTATGACCGGGCGTTCAATCCGGAGGGGGTCAAGCGCCAGATCATGGCGATCCTGGCGGAGCCGAGCCGGGTGGCGCTGCTCAACCAGTTGCGTGTGCCTACGCTGGTCGTGCATGGCACGGCCGACCCGCTGCTCCCGGTGATGCATGGGGTGCACCTGGCGGCGCACATCCAGGGCAGCCAGTTACGCTTGATTCCGGGGTTGGCGCACCGCTTCCAGGAGCCGTTCAAGGCGCCGTTGCTCGCGGCGGTGCTGCCCTACCTGAAGGCGCATCGTCAGGATGCGACGCACCTGGCTGGGCTTTGAGTCGGGTGGCGCTGAGCCCTGTCAGCCCAACCCGTACTTCTTCACCTTGTCGAACAACGTCGTCTTGGCCATGCCCAGCTCCTGGCTGGCCTGGCTGAGGTTGCCGCCAGTGCGCTGCAAGGCATCACTGAGCAGGTTGCGTTCGAACGCCTCCACCGCCTCGGCAAAGCCCAGCCCCTGGCTCGCACTGCCACCGGCCTTCTTGAACGCCGGCAAGCCCAGCGCATAGCGCTCGGCGACGTTGCGCAGCTCGCGCACATTGCCCGGCCAGTCATGAGCCATGAGCCGCGACAATGTCTGGCTGTCCAGCTCGGGAACTTCGCGGTCGAAGCGTAGCGCCGATTGCTGCAGGAAATGCTCGAACAACTGCAGTACGTCCTCGCGGCGTTCGCGCAACGGCGGCAACTCGAGCGTAACCACGTTGAGGCGATAGTACAGGTCGCTGCGGAACTGCCCGGCCTGGCCCATGGCGTCCAGGTCCGACTTGGTGGCAGCGATCACCCGGCAGTCCACCGGGATGCTCTGGTTCGAGCCCAGGCGCTCGAGAGTGCGCTCCTGCAAGACGCGCAGCAGCTTGATCTGCAGGTTGATCGGCATGCTCTCGACTTCATCGAGGAACAGTGTCCCGCCATTGGCATGCTCGATCTTGCCGATCCGCCGTTTGCCTGCGCCGGTGAACGCGTTGGCTTCATGGCCGAAGATTTCGCTCTCGAACAGGTTTTCCGGCAGGCCGCCGCAGTTCAAGGCCACGAAGGGGGCTGTCTGGCGCCGGCTGAAATCGTGCAGGCAACGGGCGACCAGTTCCTTGCCTGTGCCGGTCTCGCCTTCGATCAGTACGTTGGCCGAGGTGTCGGCGACGTTGGCGATCAGTTCGCGCAGGTTCTGCATGGCAGGCGAGCGGCCGATGATCCGTCCTTCCAGCGAGCTGTGACCGGCCAGTTGCCGGCGCAGGGCGACCACTTCACGCGACAGGCCGCGTTGCTCCAGCGCCCGGCGTACCACATCCACCAGTCGCTCTGGCGAGAACGGCTTCTCCATGAAGTCGTAGGCGCCGTTGCGCATGGCGCCGACGGCCATGTCGATGTCGCCGTGGCCGGTGATCAGCACCACCGGCAGGCTGCGGTCGCGGGCCTTGAGGCGATTGAGCAGCTCCAGGCCGTCGATGCCCGGCAGGCGAATGTCGCTGACGACTATCCCGGCGAAATCGTCACCGATTCGCTCCAGGGCCTGTTCGGCGCTGCCGACGCCTTCGCAAGCGATATCCTCGAGCGCCAGCGCCTGCTGGCAACCGAGCAGCACGTGGGGGTCGTCTTCGACGATCAGGACAGTCAAGGGTGCTTGGTTCATGGGGACCCTTCGTTCATGGGGCATCGGCCGAGTCTGTGGGGGAGGTGACCAGGGGCAGGGTGAGGATGAAGGCTGTGCCGCCGCCAGCGGGATGCTCGACGCTCAAGGTGCCCTTGGCGGCTGTGGCGAGGCTGGCCGACAAGGTCAGGCCCAGGCCCAGGCCATGCTCGCCCGGTTTGGTGGTGAAGAACGGTTCGAACAGGTGCTTGCGGGCCTCGATGTCAATGCCGTGGCCGTTGTCGCGAACCCGCAGGCGGTATCTGTCGCCTGCCAGTTCGCCTTCCAGCCACAGCTGCGGCTGGGGTTGGGCGGTCATGGCGTCGAGGGCGTTGCCAAGCAGGTTGACCAGGATCTGTTCCAGGCGCGTCTGGTCGATCGCCAGCGGCTGGTCATCGAATTGGCGATGCAATTGCAGGTTGCACGCGCCGATGCGGTTGCCGAGTACCTGCAGGGACGCTTCCACCGCCTTGCCCAGCGAGGCGCGGCCGCTGTCCTCGCCACGCCGGGCGAAGGAGCGCAGGCTGGCGGTGATGCGCCCCATGCGGTCGATCAGGTCGTTCATGGTGCGCAGGTTGGTGCTGGCGGTCTCGAAGGCTCCGCGTTCGAGGAAGCGCACGGTATTGCCCGACAGGGTACGCAGTGCCGCCAGCGGCTGGTTCAGCTCATGGGCGATGCTGGTCGACATCTGCCCGATGGCTGCCAGCTTGCCGGCCTGGACCAACTCGTCCTGGGCATGGCGCAGGGTCTGCTCGGCGTGACGTCGTTCGCGGATCTGCCCCTTGAGTCGTTCGTTGCTGGCACGCAGGTCGGCGGTACGTTCGGTGATCCGCCGCTCCAGCAGGCTATTGGCTTCTTCCAAGGCTTCGCGGGCGGCCAGGCGCGTGGCGATCACCTTGCGCCGCTCGTTCCAGGCGATGCCGAGGATTGCCAGAAGGGCGAAGGCAACGCCGACCAGGATGCCCTGGACCATCGACTCGCGATGCAGATCCTGCAGCGGGGTGAGCAGGGTGAAGTGCCAGGGGGTGTCAGCCAGGCGCCGGGTCTGGGCCAGGTAGGCGACTTCACGCACTTTGCCCTGGGCGGTTTCGCTGTTGGCCGGGAAGGTCAGTTTTTCTACACCATCGCCCAGCGTCTCGCGGGCCAGCGGTTGCAGTTCGTTGAGTGGCCACCAGTAGTATTGCAGGCTGCGCGCCAGCTCTTCCTTGATCTGCGGGGTAAGCGGGCGCACCGACTTCAACCGCCGGGCGGGGTCGCTGGAAAGGATGATGATGCCGTTCTCGTCGCTGACGAATGCTTCGAGGCGGGCGCGTTGCCAGCGCTCTTCCAGGGTGTCCAGGCGGACCTTGATCACCGCGACGCCGATGATCTTGCCGTGCTCTTCCAGGCCATGGGCCAGATAGTAGCCGGCTTCCCCGGTGGTGCTGCCGATGCCGTAGAAACGCCCAGGCTGACCGCGCACGGCGTCCTGGAAATAGGCGCGGAAGGCCAGGTCTTCCCCCAGGAAGGAGTCGGCGTCGCGCCAGTTGCTGGTGGCCTGCACCCGGCCGCTGGTGTCCAGGACGTAGATCGCCCGGCTGCGGCTGCGGCGGTTCAGGCCTTCGAGGTATTCGTTGACGACCTGCCGCGAGCCGCCGTCAGGTTCGGCGAGCAGTTGCGAGACGCTGTCTTCGAGCTCCAGCAGACTCGGCAGGTAGGTGTACTTGCTGATTTCGCTTTCGACCGTGCGCGCGTGCAGCTCGAGCTGGCGCTCGCCGTTCTCGCTCAGGGCGCGGATGCCGTTGTTTTCGCTGATCATGTAGCCGACCAGGCCCAGACCGACCATCAGCAGGACGATCAGTGGTGGGAGGAACAGTTGGCGGATCAGGCGGGATTTCACGGCAGGCTTGGCAGGGCGAAGTAGCGAAGGATCGCATTTCATCACAGTGGCCTTGTCACGACCAGCGTCCGCTGCCCTGGCAGGCAGCGGACACCGGGATCATCAGTGCTGCAGGATCTTGCTGAGGAAGTGCTGGGTGCGTTCGTGGCGACCTTCGGGGTTGCCGAAGAAGTCTTCCTTCTGGCAGTCCTCGATGATGTTGCCCTTGTCCATGAAGATCACCCGGTTGGCGACCTTGCGGGCGAAGCCCATTTCGTGGGTCACGCACATCATGGTCATGCCCTCATGGGCGAGCTCGACCATCACGTCCAGTACTTCGTTGACCATTTCCGGGTCCAGTGCCGAGGTCGGTTCGTCGAACAGCATGACGATCGGGTCCATCGACAGGGCGCGGGCGATCGCCACGCGCTGCTGCTGGCCGCCGGAGAGCTGGCCGGGGTGTTTCTTGGCATGGGCGCCGAGGCCTACGCGCTCGAGCAAGGCCAGGCCTTTCTTGGTGGCTTCCGCCTCGCTGCGGCCGAGCACCTTGCGCTGGGCGATGGTCAGGTTTTCGGTGATCGACAGGTGCGGGAACAGCTCGAAGTGCTGGAATACCATGCCCACCCGCGAACGCAGTTTGGGCAGGTTGGTCTTCGGATCGGCGATCGAAGTGCCGTCGACCACGATGTCGCCCTTCTGGAACGGCTCCAGCGCGTTGACGCACTTGATCAGGGTGGACTTGCCCGAGCCGGATGGGCCGCAGACCACCACCACTTCACCTTTCTTGACCTCGGTGGTGCAATCGGTCAGCACCTGGAAGTCCCCGTACCACTTGTTGACGTTCTTGATGGAAATCATACGGCGATCCTTTTTTGCAGACGCTTGACCAACCAGGAAGCGGAGAAACTGATGAGGAAGTACACGACGCCGGCAAAGATCAGGAACTCGTGGGAGCGCCCGATGATGTCGCCGTTGGAGCGTGCCGAGTTGAGGAAGTCCACCAGGCCCACGGTGTAGACCAGCGAGGTGTCCTGGAACAGGATGATGCTCTGCTGCAGCAGCAGCGGGGTCATCTTGCGGAACGCCTGGGGCAGGATGATCAGGCGCATGCACTGGCCGTAGGTCATGCCCAGTGCCTGCGCGGCGCCCATCTGGCCCTTGGAGATCGACTGCACGCCGGCACGCACGATTTCGCAGAAGTAGGCCGCCTCGAACATCATGAAGGCCACGACGCAGGAGGTGAACGCGCCGATCGGGGTGTCTTCGCCGGTAATCCAGCGCAGGACGAAGGGCACGGCCAGGTAGAACCAGGTGATCACCAGCAGCAGCGGGATGGAGCGGAAGTAGTTGACGTAGGCGCCGGCGATATTGGCCAGCAGCTTGCTCGACGACAACCGCATCAGCGCCAGGACGGTCCCCAGCGCGATACCACCGACCACACCCATGACCATCAGTTGCAAGGTCATGACCATGCCGTCCCACAGGGCGGGCAGGGCAGGGATGATTTCGCTGAAATCCATGTCCATTACTTACCTCCCACGGAAATCAGGCCAGGCACGGCAACTTTCTTCTCGACCATGCGCATCAGCAGCATCAGGCCCATGTTCAGGGTGAAGTAGATCAGCGTGGCCAGGGTGAAGGCCTCGAACAGGTTGGCGGAGAACTCGGCGGTCTGCTTGGTCTGGGCCAGCAGCTCCATCAAGCCGATCAGCGACGCCACCGAGGAGTTCTTGAACACGTTCAGGAATTCGGAGGTGAGCGGCGGAATGATGATCCGGTAGGCCTGTGGCAGCAGCACGTTCATGTAGATCTGTGGCAGGCTGAAGCCCATCGCGCGCCCGGCAGACTCCTGTCCGCGGGGCAGGGCCTGGATACCGGTGCGCACTTGTTCGCAGACACGCGCGGCGGTGAACAGGCCAAGGCAGATGATCACGCTGATCAGTGCCGAGGTGGTCGGGTTGAGGTCCTGCTTGAACCACTCCTGCAGGCCCTCCGGAAGCAGGTCCGGTACCAGGAAGTACCAGATGAACAGCTGCACCAGCAGCGGTACGTTGCGGAACAGTTCCACGTAGGCGGTGGCGATGCCCGATACCAGACGGTTCGGCACGGTGCGCATGACGCCAAGCAGCGATCCCAGCAGCAAGGCGATGATCCAGGCGCAGATGGCGATGGCGATGGTCCAGCCCAGACCGGTGACGTACCAGTCCAGATAGATTTCGCTGCCCACGCCAGTGGACTTGAAGAACACGCCCCAGTCCCAGTTGTAATTCATCGGGATTTCCCCTCAGACGGTTGTTTCACGGGCACCTTTGAACTTCCAAGAGCGCTGGGCGCCCTCGGAAGTAAAGGTTAGACACTTATGCGTGGCCCGTCGGTTGGATTCGTGCTTGGTGGAGCACGCGGGCCATTTCAGCAGGGGATCAGGACTTGGTTTCGTCCGCAGCCTTGTCGGTAGGCTCTGCGATCAGCTTCTTCAGCTCTTCGCTCATCGGGAACTGCAGGTTCAGGCCTTTCGGTGGGATTGGCTGCTGGAACCACTTGTCGTAGCTCTTCTGCACGGCGCCCGACTTGTAGTAGGCGACGATGGCGTCATCGACCGCTTTCTTGAACTGCGCATCGTCCTTGCGCACCATGCAGCCGTAGATTTCGTACGATTGCGGGGTGCCGGTGATGACCCAGTCGGTCGGTTTCTTGGCCTTGGCCATTTCACCGGCCAGCAGGGCGTCGTCCATCATGAAGGCTACGGCGCGGCCGCTTTCGAGCATGTTGAAGGCTTCACCGTGATCCTTGGCGGAAATCACGTTCATCTTCATCTGCTTGTCAGCGTTCATGGCCTTGAGCAGGCGCTCGGAGGTGGTGCCGGCGGTGGTCACGACGTTCTTGCCGGCCAGGTCCGGGAAGTCTTTGTAGGAGGGTTGACCGTCCTTGACCTTGGTCAGCAGACGGGTGCCGACTTCGAAGATGCCAACCGAGAAGCCGACTTGCTGCTGGCGCTCGACGTTGTTGGTGGTGGAGCCGCACTCCAGGTCGACGGTGCCGTTCTGCACCAGCGGGATGCGGGTCTGGGAGGTGACGAGGTTGTACTTGACCTTGATGTCGGTGCCCAGTTGCTTCTTCAGGGCTTCGACCACAGCCAGCTGGACGTCGTGGGAGTAGCCCACGGGTGTAGTGCTGCCTGCCAGGTAGGAAAACGGAATGGAGGAGTCACGGTGGCCCAGGGTGATGGTGCCGGAATCCTTGATCTTCTTCAGGGTGCCGGTCAGCTCTTCGGCCATGACCGGCGAAGCGATGACGGCGGCGGCGATTGCAGCGCCCAGCAATTGACGAACGATACGCATCAAATTTTCCTCGACGTTTGTTTTTTTTATGGAGCCGTTGGCGGACTCTTCGTTCAACGAACACAACAAGAAGCGGTGTGCGTTCGGCTACCAAGTGTAGAGCATGACTCGTGCCAAGCTCCGACATTCATCATAACGCCGCGAATTTCCTGGGAATTAATCTTTTCTGACGAATTATTTCCAAGGGTGGGCGTGCGGGTTTCCGAATGACTGTTATGAAAGCGTTCGGAAATCCGAATGGGTGGGTGCCGGGTGTCATGACCATAGTGGTCAGGGTGAAAAGGGCACGTCACTACAGGTTCAGCGAAATAAGAGCGCGCGTCATACGCGCTTGGCTGACCTGGAGATTGAAGAAGGATACGAGGTGATCGACGAGTGGACGCTCGACCTGCGCATCAGGGCCCTGAAGGGTTTGCGCGCCTGCAAGGCAAGGGACGGGCTGGTGTTGCGCCAGCCCGTCAATGACTCAGGCCGCGCGGACCCGCGCCCGGTTCGAGGCGGCCTGCTGCAGGTAGTCGGCCAGAGCCTGTTGCTCGACAGCATTGGTGAACAGGCCCAGTTTGGTGCGGCGCCAGAGAATATCGTCCACGCTGACAGCCCATTCTGCAGCGCACAGGTAATCCACCTCGCGGCTGAACAAACCACCGCCGATCGACTGACCAAGGTCATCCGGCCCTTGTACACCTTCAAGCAGGCGCCAGACACGACTGCCGTAAGTCAGCACCCAGCGCTTGGCGATGTCCACCGGCAGCCAGCCGTGGCGCGCCAGAACGGCATCGACCAGGGCCTGCACGCTGGTCATGCCTTCGCCCCCTGGCAATGGCGCGCTGGCAGTCCAGCTGCCGCGCATCTGGGAGAAGAAAGGCTTGAGTTCGGTCATCGCTGATTCTGCAAGCTTGCGGTAGGTTGTCAGCTTGCCGCCGAACACCGAAAGCAGGGGCGCCTGCCCCTCGCTGGCGGACAACGCCAGGGTGTAGTCGCGGGTGACGGCAGAAGGGTTGTCCGACTCGTCGTTGCACAGCGGGCGTACGCCGGAGTAGGTGTGCTGGATGTCGGCGCGTGACAATTGATGATTGAAATGTTCGTTGACCACCTTGAGCAGGTAGTCGGTTTCCGCGTCGGTGATCGCCACCTTGGCCGGGTCGCCGCTGTATTCACGGTCGGTGGTGCCGATCAGGGTGAAGCGGTCCAGATAAGGGATGCAGAAGACGATGCGCTGGTCTTCGTTCTGCAGGATGTAGGCATGTTCGCCTTCGTACAGCCGCGGCACGATGAGATGGCTGCCCTGGATCAGGCGGATGCCGTAGGGCGCATCGAGCTTGAGGTCGTCCTTGATGAAGCTTGCCACCCAAGGACCGGCGGCATTGACCAGGGCGCGGGCGCGAATGGTCTGCAGGCTGCCGTCGGCATGCTGCAGCTCGACCTGCCACAGGCCATCGACGCGCTCGGCGCGCAGGCAGCGGGTACGGGTGTGCAGGTGGGCGCCTTTTTCACGTGCGGCCATGGCATTGAGCACTACCAGGCGAGCGTCATCGACTGCGCAATCGGCGTATTCGAAGCCGCGGGTGATCGTCGGCTTGAGCGGATAGCCCGCACCGAAACGCAGGCTGCGCGAGCCGCCCAGGCGCTTGCGCTTGCCCAGATGATCGTAGAGGAACAGGCCAGCGCGAATCATCCAGGCCGGACGCAGGTGGGGACGATGTGGCAACACGAAGCGCATGGGCTTGACGATGTGCGGCGCCTTGGCCAGCAGTACTTCGCGCTCCGCCAGGGCTTCACGTACCAGGCGGAATTCGTAGTGCTCCAGGTAGCGCAGGCCACCATGGATCAGCTTGCTGCTCGCCGAGGAGGTGTGCTGGGCAAGGTCGTCCTTCTCGCACAGGAAGACCTTCAGGCCACGCCCGGCAGCATCGGCGGCGATACCGACGCCATTGATGCCACCGCCGATCACGGCGAGGTCATAGCAGTCGGCGAGGGGCGGCTGGGGCTGGACGGGCTGGGACACGGGCAAGGCCTCCTGAGGGCGGTTCACAGCGAATGTGAACATCTATGTTCGTTTCCGAAAATAGTAGCGCAACAAAAAGGCCATCGCCAGTCGCTGATCATAGAAAATACTGATCAGATGGCAATAAAGTGAACATTATTGAACATTTTATGGCGCTGTTTCACCGGTGGCTCGCCACCGGTGAGGTTCAGCGCTGCGCGCTCAGACCACTTCCAGGCGGATCTTGTACTGGTTCAGCAGTTGCGTGAGCGTGGGGGTGGGATGCTGGTCGGTCACCAGACAGTCGATCAGGTTGATCGAGCCCAGGCGCACCATGGCGTTGCGCCCGAACTTGCTGGAGTCTGCGGCGAGGATGACCTGTCGGGCATTGGCGATGATGGCCTGGGATACCCGTACTTCCTGATAGTCGAAGTCCAACAGGCTGCCGTCTTCATCGATGCCACTGATGCCGACCAGGGCGAAATCGACCTTGAACTGGCTGATGAAGTCGACGCTGGCCTGCCCCACGACACCGCCATCGCGGCGAACCGTACCGCCTGCCACCAGGACTTCGAAGTCATCCTTGGCACTGAGGATCGACGCCACGTGCAGGTTGTTGGTGATGACCTTCAGGTGGCTGTGGTTGAGCAGGGCGCGGGCGATGGATTCGGTGGTGGTACCGATATTGATGAACAACGAGGCGTGATCGGGGATCTGCCGTGCGACGGCCTCGGCGATGCGTTGTTTCTCGTCGCGCATCTGGTCGGCGCGCATGGCGTAGGCGGTGTTCTCGACGCTCGAGTCATAGGCGGCACCACCATGATAGCGGCGCAACAGGTTGACCTCGGCGAGCTGGTTGATGTCACGACGGATGGTCTGGGGCGTGACGACGAACAACTGCGCCATTTCCTCGATACTGACGTAGCCGCGTTCGCGCACCAGTTCGAGGATTTGTTGTTGGCGAGGGGGCAGATTCATGGGCGGTCCTTTGGGGCTGCCGGACAAATGCTGCAATGATGCCGTAGGAAGGGGATGACGACCAGTAGACTGTCGTCGCTAGCCTGAGACCGGTGCTTCTGTGGAAGCGGCCTTGCGCCGTGAGCGGGCGCGCAAGGCCGTTGCTGAACGGGATTGGGTGGGCTGATGCGGTCAGCCTTCGTGATCTTCCCAATCGCGGGTGCGCTCGATGGCTTTCTTCCACCCCGCGTACAGCTTTTCTTTCTGCGTATCATCCAGTTGCGGGCTGAACTCGCGCTCGATGATCGCCTTGTCACGCAACTCGTCGAGGCTGCTCCAGAAGCCACAGGCCAGGCCTGCCAGGTAGGCGGCGCCGAGGGCCGTGGTTTCGCGCATTTTCGGACGCTCCACGCAGGTGCCGAGAATGTCGGCCTGGAACTGCATGAGGAAGTTGTTGGCCACTGCACCGCCATCAACCCGCAGCTCCGAGAGTCGCTGGCCGCAGTCGTGCTGCATGGCGTCGAGCACATCGCGGGTCTGGTAGGCGATCGATTCCAGGGCGGCACGGATGATGTGGTCGACCTTGACGCCACGGGTCAGGCCGAACAGGGCGCCGCGGGCGTACGGGTCCCAGTAGGGTGCGCCGAGGCCGGTGAAGGCCGGTACCAGGTAGACGCCATTGCTGTCCTTCACCTTGCTGGCGAAGTACTCGGTGTCGAGCGCGTCATTGACGATCTTCAGCTCGTCGCGCAGCCACTGGACCGTTGAACCACCGTTGAACACTGCGCCTTCGAGGGCGTAGGCCACTTCGCCGCGAGGGCCGCAGGCAATGGTGGTGAGCAGGCCGTGGGACGAGGTGACGGCCTTGTCGCCGGTGTTCATCAGCAGGAAGCAGCCGGTGCCATAGGTGTTCTTGGCCTGGCCCGGCTCCACGCACATCTGGCCGAACAGCGCCGACTGCTGGTCGCCGGCGATACCGGCGATGGCGATACCGCTCTTGGTGTGGCCGTAGACCTCCGAGGACGGGCGCACCTGGGGCAGCATCTGCCGCGGGATGCCGAGAATGTCCAGCAGCTTGTCATCCCATTGCAGGGTGTGAATGTTGAACATCAGCGTGCGTGAGGCATTGGTGTAGTCGGTGACGTGCACCTTGCCGCCAGAGAATTTCCAGATCAGCCAGCTGTCGACGGTGCCGAACAACAGTTCGCCACGTTCGGCGCGCTCGCGGGCACCTTCGACGTTGTCGAGGATCCACTTGAGCTTGGTGCCGGAGAAGTACGGGTCGGTGACCAGGCCGGTGGTTTCGCGGATGTACTGTTCGTGGCCGTCACGCTTGAGCTGGGCACAGATCTCGGTGCTGCGACGGCACTGCCAGACGATGGCGTTGTACACCGGGCGACCGGTTTCCTTGTCCCACACCACGGTGGTTTCACGCTGGTTGGTGATACCGATCGCCGCCACCTGGGCGTGGCTCAGACCTGCCTGCGCCAGGGCCTCGACCATGGTCGCGCTCTGCGTGGCGAAGATCTCCATCGGATCGTGTTCGACCCAGCCGGCCTGCGGATAGTGTTGGGCGAACTCGCGCTGGGAGGTGCCGACCACATTGGCGTCGCGGTCGAAGATGATCGCCCGCGAACTGGTGGTGCCCTGGTCCAGGGCGATGATGTAGTTCTTATCCTGGGTGTCTGTCATGGTCGTTGCCTTGCACGAAAAGGGAGTGAGTCAGCGCGCGCGGGCGAGATCCCGCAGCGCCAGTCTCAGGAAGTTTGAGTATCGCCCTGGGTAGCAGCATCTGTCTTTGGATTCGCGGCGTCGGCCGTCGGCAGGTTGCGGGCGATCAGGACGCGATAGCCCGCGGCCCCTAGGCACGCGCCAAGGATCGGTGCGAACACCGGAACCAGGAAGTAGGGAATGTCCCGTCCACCAGTGAAGGCAATTTCGCCCCAACCCGCCAGGAATGTCATGAGTTTGGGCCCGAAATCCCGGGCGGGGTTCATCGCAAAGCCGGTGAGCGGCCCCATGGCGCTACCGATCACCGCAATCAGCAGGCCGATCAGCAGCGGTGCGGTGGCGCCACGCGGCAGGCCGTTGTTGTCATCGGTGAGGGCCATGATCACGGCCATGAGGATTGCTGTGATCACCAGTTCGACCAGAAATGCCTGGCCGATGGACAGCGATGGATGCGCATAGGTGGAGAACACCGACGCCAGCTCGAGGCTGGCCTGGCTGCCCCTGACCATGCCATGCGCCTGTTCGAAATCGAAGAAAAGCGTGCTGTACAGGGTGTAGACCAGTGCCGCACCGCAGAAGGCGCCACAGACCTGGGCGAGCATATAGAAAGGCAGTTTGCGCCTGTCGAAACCGGCGAACAGGGTGAGTGCGATGCTGACTGCCGGGTTCAGGTGCGCACCGGAAACGCCGGCGCTGAGGTAGATCGCCATGCTGACGCCGACGCCCCAGATGATGCTGATTTCCCAGAGTCCGAAGCTGGCACCCGCGACCTTGAGCGCGGCCACGCAACCGGTACCGAAGAAGATGAGCAACGCAGTCCCCAGGAACTCGGCCATGCACTGGCCGGAAAGCGTTGGTTGTCGTAGAGCTGTCGTCATGTAGGACCTTCGGTTCTTGTTGTTGTGAGGCGCAGGACGCCCGGCTGTCGACGCCGGTTGTCCATCCCCATGAACGACCGGCGAGTGTACGAATGTGCACTGTTTATGTGCGTGTTTTCTTCAGAAACGAAAAAATATAGACAAGAAACGCTGATGTCAAAGGTCGAAAGTGAACCATCGGCCACATTTTGACCCGCGAACATGATCCTGCCTGCACAGGTCCGGTGCACGCCCCGACGTGCGCTGGCTGGCCTCCGGGATTTCCCCTAAAGTAGCCGGCACGCCGTCATCGACTGGAGCTGTACATGACCCCCGCACTCGACCTGCTGAAGAAGGCGCGCGCCGAACATCGCGTGCTCAGCTACGAACACGATCCCAAATCCGCCTCCTATGGCCTGGAAGCCGCCGAGAAGCTCGGGCTCGATCCGCAGCGGGTATTCAAGACACTACTGGCCAGCAGCGAGAAAGGTGAGTTGCTGGTGGCAGTGGTGCCGGTGATCGGCACGCTCGACCTCAAGGCGCTCGCCCAGGCTGCCGGGGTCAAGAAGTGCGAGATGGCCGACCCTGCCGCAGCCCAGCGGGCCACGGGATATCTGGTCGGTGGTATCAGCCCTCTGGGGCAGAAGAAGCGCCTGCGCACCTTCATCGATGAGTCGGCGCAGCAGTTCGACAGCATTCATGTCAGCGCCGGACGGCGCGGGCTGGAAGTGGAGCTGGCAGCAGCAGTGCTGGCCGAGCATACCCAGGGCAGGTTTGCCGGGATCGGCAGAGGCTGAGGGCGCGCAGCAGAGCGCCTTCAGGTCGCCGAACTGTAGCGGCGTACGCCGTTCTCCTGGGCCTGCAATTGCGCCGCGACACTGCCCGGTACGGCGAACAGCACCAGATGGTCAGCCGCGACGGCGATGCCTACGTCCTGGCCGATCTGGTGATCGACATGACTGGGGAAAATCGCCTCCAGTTGGCTACCGGTGGGCAGTTCCAGACGATAGAGCGTCGAGGCGCCCAGGAAGCTCTTGCCATTGATGCGCGCGCGCAGCGTGCTGTCCGGTGCGTGCACGATGTCGTCCGGGCGCAGCAGGACGTCCACCGAACTGCCTACAGGCATCAAGTAGGCGCGATTGCCGCGCAGTTCACCGAGCTCGGTGTTCACCGCTTCCGGGCTGCTCATCTGGCCGCGGATGAAGTAGCCCTGGCCGATGAAACTGGCCACGAACGGCGTCTGGGGCTCGTGATAGAGGTTGTAGGGCGTATCCCATTGTTCCAGGCGGCCTTCCTTGAACACGCCGACATGATCGCTGACGGCGAAGGCTTCTTCCTGGTCGTGGGTGACCAGTATTGCGCTGGTGCCACGGCTCTTGAGAATGTCGCGCACTTCGTGGCTCAGGCGTCGGCGCAGCTCCACGTCGAGGTTGGAGAACGGCTCGTCGAGCAGCAGCAACTGCGGCTCTGGCGCCAGTGCGCGGGCCAGTGCGACGCGCTGCTGCTGGCCGCCGGAAAGTTCGTGGGGGTAGCGTGCGCCCAGGCCGCCGAGCTTGACCAGCTCGAGCATTTCATTGACCACTTCGCCTTGGCGTGGATGTTTGCCGATGCCGAAAGCGATGTTCTGTGCCACGGTCAGGTGCGGGAACAGCGCGTAGTCCTGGAACACCATGCCGATCCGGCGTTTTTCCGGGGCGAGGGTGAAGCCTGCACGGGAGATGACATCTCCGGCCAGCTGGATCTCGCCGTCATGCACCGGCTCGAAGCCGGCGATGGCGCGCAGGGTGGTGGTTTTGCCGCAACCCGATGAACCCAGCAGGCAACCGATGTCGCCTGCGTTCAGGTGCAGATTGAGGTTCTGGACGATGCGCTGCTCGCCATAGCCGCAGGCGAGGTTGCGCAGGTTGAGCAGCAGGGGTTGACTCATGCGTGGTGGTAAGCCGGTTCTACAAGGAATTCAAGAAGAGCCTTCTGTGCATGCAGGCGGTTCTCGGCCTGGTCCCAGGCGACCGAACGTGGGTCGTCCAGCAGGTCCTGGCTGATCTCCTCACCGCGGTGAGCGGGCAGGCAGTGCATGAACAGGGCGTCGGGTGCCGCCAGGTCGAGCAACTCGCGGGTGACCTGGTAAGGCGCGAAATGCGCCAGGCGCCGTGCAGTTTCCTCTTCCTGGCCCATGGAAGTCCAGACATCCGTGGTCACCAGGTGCGCGCCGCGTACCGCTTCCTTCGGATCACGGATGATCCGTACGTGCTCGCCACCGAGCTCGAGGAAGCGTGGATCGGGCTCGTAGCCCTCCGGGCAAGCGATGTGCAGCTGGAAATCGAACTGGCGGGCAGCCTCGATGTAGGAGTTGCACATATTGAAGCCATCACCGATCCAGGCCACGGTCTTGCCCTGGATCGAGCCACGGTGCTCGACGAAGGTCTGCATGTCCGCCAGCAGTTGGCAGGGGTGCGATTCGTCGGACAGACCGTTGATCAACGGCACCTTCGAGTGCGCAGCGAATTCGGTCAGCGTGCTGTGGGCATGGGTGCGGATCATCACCGCGTCGACCATGCTCGAGAGCACGATGGCGCTGTCGCTGATCGGCTCGCCGCGACCCAGCTGGGTGTCGCGCGGGGACAGGAAGATCGCCTGGCCGCCAAGCTGGATCATGCCCGCTTCGAACGATACGCGGGTGCGGGTCGAGGACTTCTCGAAGATCATCCCCAGTACGCGGTTCTTCAGGGGTTCGAAGAGCACGCCTCGCTTGCGCAGGTCCTTCAGCTCGATGCCTCGACGGATCACGCCGAGCAATTCGTCAGCGGTGAAATCCAGCAGGGAGAGAAAGTGCCTGGTGCTCATGATTGACTACCTTATCTGCAACGTTTTGCAGGTCGACCGTATGGTTTTTTTTGACAACGGGAGTGACCTGCGGCGTAAGCCGCACGGGGCGGACGGAATAGGGAAAGGCGCAATACTATAATTAAATGTCGCCTGAAACCAAGAGGGGAAACAGCGGGGCTGTTTCAAAGGGTGTCGTAAACCCTTGTGGAAGGTCTGTTTTTTATTTTCTACAGAGGTTGTACACGGCTTGGCGGGGCTTTGGCAAACGCCGTGTCGCGAATCGTGTGCCTGATGACGCCCGATTCACGTGACTAAGCGGCGTGGCATCGGTGGGCGGTCGGGGGCATAGTCAGCGCTTCCAGAACAACAAGGCAGAGGCGGCCATGACCAAGACCCTGCATCACCGTGCTTGTCACCTGTGCGAGGCAATCTGCGGGCTCAATATCGAAGTCAGCCATGCGCCTGACGGGCGGGCGTCGATCAGCGCGATCAAGGGCGATCCGCAGGACCCGTTCAGCCGTGGGCACATCTGTCCGAAGGCGGTGGCGCTGCAGGACATCCAGGAAGACCCTGACCGCTTGCGCCAGCCTCATCGGCGCGTGGGGGAGCGCTGGGAGCCGATCACCTGGGAAGAGGCCTTCGCGCTGGCTGCGGAACGCTTGTGGAGTATCCAGCAGGCGCATGGGCGCAATGCCGTGGCGGTCTACCAGGGCAATCCCAGCGTGCACAATTACGGGCTGATGACTCACAGCAACTACTTTCTGGGGCTGCTCAAGACGCGCAACCGGTTTTCCGCCACATCCGTCGACCAGTTGCCCCAGCACCTGACCAGCCACCTGATGTATGGCCATGGCCTGCTGCTGCCGATCCCGGATATCGACCACACCGATTTCATGCTCATCCTTGGCGGCAATCCATTGGCGTCCAATGGCAGCATCATGACCGTGCCGGACGTGGAAAAGCGCTTGAAGGCGCTGCATGCGCGCGGCGGACGACTCGTGGTGATCGACCCCCGACGCAGTGAAACGGCGGCGATGGCCGACCAGCACCTGTTCATCCGTCCTGGCGGTGATGCCGCGCTGCTGTGTGGTCTGCTCAATACCTTGTTCAGCGAAAACCTGGCGCGAGGCTCGCACCTGCCGGTCAATGGGCTTGAGCAGGTGCGCGAGGCGATCGCGCCCTTCACGGCGCAGGCCATGAGTCCGCTTTGCGGCATCGAGGCGGGTCAGATTCGCCAGTTGGCGCGAGATTTCGCCGCGGCCGGCAGTGCCGTGTGCTACGGGCGCATGGGCGTCTCCACCCAGACCTTCGGCACGCTTTGCCATTGGTTGGTGCAACTGATCAACCTGGTCACCGGCAACCTCGACCGCCAAGGTGGTGCACTGTGCACCGAGCCTGCGGTTGACCTGGTCGCCAGCACCTCGGGCGGTCATTTCAACCAGTGGCAGAGTCGGGTTTCGGGCCTCCCGGAGTACGGCGGGGAGCTGCCGGTTGCAGCGTTGGCCGAGGAAGTGCTGACACCCGGCGAAGGGCAGGTGAGGGCGCTGGTGACCGTCGCCGGCAACCCGGTGTTGTCCACTCCCAATGGTCGCCAGCTCGATGGGGCTCTTGCGGGCCTTGAGTTCATGCTCAGCATCGACCTGTACATCAATGAAACCACTCGCCACGCAGACCTGATCCTGCCCTCCACGTCCGCACTGGAAAACGATCACTACGACAGCACCTTCAACCTGCTGGCAGTGCGTAACGTCACCCGCTTCAATCGGGCTATCCTGGCCAAGCCTGAGGGGGCGCTGCATGATTGGGAGATCTTTGTCGGGCTGGCCCGGGCGTTCGCCGAGCGTGCGGCGCTCGAGCTCAAGCCGACCCTGCCTCCAGCGCAGATGATCGATCTGGCGCTGCGCAAGGGGCCGCGTGGCGAGGCGTCGTCCTGGAGGCTGTCACTGCAGGTGTTGGACGAGCATCCCCATGGCCTTGATCTGGGGCCGTTGCAGCCGAACCTCGCAACCCGCTTGCGCACTCCGGCCCAGGCGGTGGAGGCCGCACCGCAGGTGCTGCTCGACGATCTGCAGCGCCTGGCCCGGCAGGTGCCGATGGAGCCCGACCAGTTGCTGCTGATCGGGCGCCGGCATGTGCGCAGCAACAATTCCTGGATGCACAACTACCATCGCCTGGTCAAAGGCAAGCCCCGCCACCAGTTGCTGATGCATCCGCAGGACTTGCAGCAGCGCCAGCTGGAGGACGGGCAGTGGGTGAGGGTTCGCTCGCGTACCGGTAGTCTGGAGGTGCAGGTGCTTGCCAGTGAGGAGGTAATGCCGGGAGTGGTCAGCCTGCCACATGGCTACGGGCACGGTCGCCAGGGGGTACGTTTGCAGATCGCCCACGCCCAACCGGGAGTGAGCGCCAATGACCTGACCGATGAATTGCTGCGCGACGCGTTGTCGGGCAATGCCGCGCTCAATGGTGTGCCGGTGCAGGTGGAGGCGGCTTGATTGCGTAATGGACCTGCTCAACGCTCCAGGTCCATTACCAAGCACGACACTCGGCTTTCCGATACAATGCCTCACCGTGCCGACGACCGTGTCGGAAAGTTCAGCCGAGGTGCTCCATGGATATCATCGAAACAATCAAAGAGCAGATTGCCAACAACACCATTCTGCTTTACATGAAAGGCTCGCCGAATGCCCCGCAGTGCGGCTTCTCGGCCCGTGCTTCGCAGGCTGTGATGGGTTGTGGCGAGAAATTCGCCTACGTCGACATTCTGCAGAACCCGGAAATTCGCGCCAACCTGCCCAAGTATGCCAACTGGCCAACCTTCCCTCAGCTGTGGGTGGGTGGTGAGCTGGTTGGTGGCAGCGACATCGTGCTGGAGATGTTCGAGAAGGGTGAGCTGCAGACCCTGATCAAGGACGCAGCCGCCAAGGCCAAGGCTTCCGAAGCCTGATCCAGGTTTTTCGCCGGCATGAAAAAGCCCCGCCTAGGCGGGGCTTTTTCATGGGTGCTATCCAGGGAGGCTTATTCTTCGCCCATCTGCGACTGCAGGTAGTTCTCGATGCCGATCTTGTCGATCAGGCCCAACTGGGTTTCCAGCCAGTCGATGTGCTCTTCCTCGGACTCCAGGATGTCTTCGAGCAATTCGCGCGAGCCGAAGTCGCCGACCGTTTCGCAGTGCGCGATGGCGGCTTTCAGGTCAACCAGGCCTTTCTGCTCGATCTTCAGGTCGCACTCGAGCATTTCCTTGGTGTGCTCGCCGATCAACAGCTTGCCCAGGTCTTGCACGTTGGGGATGCCTTCGAGGAAGAGAATACGCTTGATCAGTTTGTCAGCGTGCTTCATCTCGTCGATGGATTCCTTGTACTCGTGCTTGCCGAGCTTGTTCAGGCCCCAATCTTCGTACATGCGTGCGTGCAGGAAGTACTGGTTGATCGCGACCAGCTCGTTTCCGAGGATCTTGTTGAGATGCTGGATGACGCTTACGTCGCCTTTCATGATCGGGTTCCTGCCCTGTAGAAGTGTGCCAATGCAGGAAGTTTGAGCCCGACAACTTCACGTGTCAAACCTAAGTTCTTGAATAATAAGTGAAAATTAATAGGAATAAGAATGTTTGTGAACCGCGTTCGAAGGCTAACTTATTGAATTACAGGCATAAAAAAACCGGACGCGAGGTCCGGTTCTTCGAAATCGGTTGTTTCAGGCGGCGTTAAATTCTACCGGGTAAGGCAGGACGGCCTGTTGGCTGAGCTGGAGATCGGTCAATGTTTCGCGGACCACCTGCTTGGCGAGACACGCACACTTGCCGCACTGGCTGGCGACGTTGGTGGCGGCACGGACTTCCTTGTAGCTGCAGCATCCTTCGTAGATCGCATCACGGATCTGTCCATCGGTCACGCCGACGCAGAGACATACATACATAAGGTCAGACCATCGCTGGTTGAGTCGATGGAGTGGAGCTTAATGGTAATGAGAATGCTTGTCAAAGCACTTGAAGAAAGCTTCATCTTCCCGCGACCGATGGTTCGATTCGGTCTGTCACGATAAGCCGTGTATGATGGTCGGCCTTTGTTGGATGCCGGGCGTGCAAGCCTCGCCCGGGCAACGGTTTTTCACCATCATCAGGAGATAACGAATGAGCGTGCTCGTTGGTAAACAAGCCCCGGACTTCACCGTTCCAGCCGTGCTGGGCAACGGCGAGATCGTCGACAGCTTCAACCTGGCTTCGGCCATCAAGGGCAAGTACGGCCTGGTGTTCTTCTACCCGCTGGACTTCACCTTCGTCTGCCCGTCCGAGCTGATCGCCCTGGACAACCGCATTCCTGACTTCGAAGCCCGTGGCGTGGAAGTGATCGGCGTTTCGATCGACTCGCACTTCACCCACAACGCCTGGCGTAACACCCCGGTCAACAACGGCGGTATCGGTCAGGTCAAGTACACCCTGGCTGCCGACATCACTCACGAAATCTGCAAGGCCTACGACGTCGAGTCCGAAGGCGGCGTAGCTTTCCGTGGCGCCTTCCTGATCGACAAGAACGGCGTTGTCCGTTCGCAGATCGTCAACGACCTGCCACTGGGCCGCAACATGGACGAGCTGCTGCGTCTGGTCGACGCCCTGCAATTCCACGAAGAGCACGGCGAAGTCTGCCCGGCCAACTGGAAGAAAGGCGACAAGGGCATGAACGCTTCGCCAGAAGGTGTTGCGGCGTACCTGAGCGAGAACGCTGGCAAGCTGTAATCGCCACGCGCAAAAAAAACCGGCCCATGTGGCCGGTTTTTTTGTGTCTGGTATCCAAGGAGCGCTGTGCACTCCCGGATTTCGACTCAGTCGTTGAAGTCGCGCCAGCCGCCCATCTCTTTCCAGCGGTTGACGATCCCGCAGAACAGCTCGGCGGTCTTCTCGGTGTCGTAACGTGCCGAATGCGCCTCGCGCCCATCGAAGTCGATGTCGGCACTCTGGCAGGCCCGAGCCAGTACGGTCTGGCCATAGGCCAGGCCGGCCAGCGTCGCGGTGTCGAAGCTGGAGAACGGGTGGAAGGGGTTGCGCTTGAGATCGTTGCGCGCCACCGCCGCGTTGAGGAAGCCCAGGTCGAAGCTGCTGTTGTGGCCAACCAGGATCGCCCGCTTGCAACCATTGGCTTTCAGCGCTTTGCGCACGCCGCGGAAGATATCGGTGAGCGCGCTTTCTTCGCTCACGGCCATGCGTAGCGGGTGGTCCAGCTTGATGCCGGTGAACTCCAGCGCCGCCGCTTCGATATTCGCGCCTTCGAAAGGCTCGACACGGTAGAAGTAGGTGTGTTCCGGGAAGAGGAAGCCCTTCTCGTCCATACCGATGGTGACGGCGGCGATTTCCAGCAGCGCGTCGGTGGCACTGTTGAAACCGCCGGTCTCGACGTCTACTACCACGGGCAGGTAGCCGCGGAAACGCTCGGCCATCGGGTGGCGCGAGCTGCTGCTTACCTGACCGTCCTGGTCGTCATCGTAAAGGTCTTCGCTCACGCGTTGTCCTCCAGCAGGCGCCAGCGCAGCGTTTCGCCAGCGCGCAGCGGAACCACGGTGGTGTCGCCGAACGGCAGGCTCGCCGGGGCGGTCCAGTCCTCGCGCACCAGGGTGATGGTGTCGGTGTTTGCCGGCAGGCCATAGAACGCCGGGCCGTGCAGGCTGGCGAAACCTTCCAGTTTGTCCAGGGCATTACGCTGTTCGAAGGCTTCGGCGTACAGCTCGATGGCCGCGTAGGCGGTGTAGCAGCCGGCGCAGCCGCAGGCCGCTTCCTTGGCGTGCTTGGCGTGTGGCGCCGAATCGGTGCCGAGGAAGAATTTCGGGTTGCCGCTGGTGGCCGCGTCAAGCAATGCCACCTGGTGGGTGTTGCGCTTGAGGATCGGCAGGCAATAGAAGTGTGGGCGGATACCGCCGACCAGCATGTGGTTGCGGTTGTACAGCAAATGCTGGGCGGTGATGGTGGCGCCGACGTTGGCGGGCGCCTCGGTGACGAACTGCGCGGCATCGCTGGTGGTGATGTGCTCGAACACCACCTTGAGCGTCGGGAAACGTTCGACCAGGCGACGCATGTGCTCGTCGATGAAGCGCTTTTCGCGATCGAACACGTCGATCTCCGAGCGCGTCACTTCACCGTGGACCAGCAGCGGCAGGCCGACTTCGGCCATTGCTTCGATCGCCGGGAAAATATTGTCGATGCTGGTCACGCCCGAGTCGGAGTTGGTCGTGGCACCGGCCGGGTAGAGCTTGGCGGCGTAGACGATGCCGCTGGCCTTGGCTGCACGAATGTCCTCGGGGCTGGTACGGTCGGTCAGGTACAGCACCATCAGCGGCTCGAAGCGGCTGCCCGTCGGACGGGCGGCGAGGATGCGCTGGCGGTAGGCGTCGGCTTCGGTGGCGTTGCGTACCGGCGGAACCAGGTTGGGCATGATGATGGCGCGGGCAAAGGTGCGCGCCACGTCGCCGACGGTATGTTGCAGCACAGCACCATCGCGCAGATGGATGTGCCAGTCGTCGGGACGCAGGAGGGTCAGGCGATCGGACATTGGGGTTTCCAGGCGGTTCGAACTCAGGCGTCAATGCTACCGGAAAACCCAGTGGGCAGCACGGCTATCAAGTTTTCCGACGAGCGTCCGATAGCCTGCAGGTAAGCCGTCAGAATCTGTGGAGCCGCCCGTGCGCCAGCGTTACCTACTCCTGTTCAGCCTGTGTGCCAGCCTGCCGGCCGGAGCACTTACCTTCCAGACCCGCATGGAGAACATTGCCTGGAAGGTCGAGGGCGACCAGTTCGAGTGCCGGCTGATCCAGCCGATCGACGGTTTTGGCAGCGGTGAGTTCGTGCGTCGTGCAGGTGAGCAGCCGGTCTTCCAGCTGCGGTCGGACAGCAATGCACTGGGCGCAGGATCGGCAACGCTGCTGGCCGCCGCTGCCCCTTGGCAGCCCGGGCGTGGCGACATCAACTTGGGGGCGGTGCGCATGGGCCGCAATGGCGTGCTGTTCAGCACTTCGCAGGGCCAGGCCAGCCGCTTGATCAATGGTCTGCTGGACGGTCGCAGCACCGTGGTGCGCAACTACGCCGGCGAGGGCGGTCGGCCGATGGAGGTGCATGTGCTGCCGGTGAGTTTCGCCAAGGCCTATAGCGACTACCAATTGTGTGCCGCCAAACTCCTGCCGATGAACTATGACCAGATTCGCCAGACGCAGGTGCCGTTCCCCGGCACCGGCTTCGATCTGGACAGTGCGGCGCGCGCGCGCCTGGACGTGATACTCGATTATCTGAAGGCCGACCCATCGGTCAATCACATCGAGCTTGATGGGCACTCCGACAACAGCGGTAACCGCCTGACCAATCGCGACGCTTCGCGCCGTCGCGCGCTGGCGGTGGCTGAATACCTCAAGGCCCACGGTGTGCCGGAAGAGCAGATCACCGTACGTTTCCATGGCGAGCGCTACCCGCTGGCCAAAAACAATACAGCCGCCAACCGCGCCCGCAACCGCCGGGTCAACATCCAGCTCGACCGTGTAACGCCGATCGAGAAACCTACAGAAAAGCCTCGCGATGCAACACCTGCCGCCCCGGCGCAGCCGGCGGCCGCTACGCCGGCCAGCGTGCCTGCGGCATTGCCGGCGGGTGCGAAGAAAGTCTGACTGCGACCACGGGTCGCGCTCACGACATTTCCTGTCGCTTTGTCATCACAAGCTGTCGCGCCACTGTAAATTCCCCCGCGAGATCGGTAGAATCGACGGCTTTCCGTACAACCCCGTGGAGTGATGGCATGGCGGACGTAAAAAAGGTCGTACTGGCGTATTCCGGCGGCCTTGATACTTCGGTGATTCTCAAGTGGCTGCAAGACACCTACAACTGTGAAGTGGTGACCTTCACCGCAGATCTTGGCCAGGGTGAAGAGGTCGAGCCGGCCCGTGCCAAGGCACAGGCAATGGGCGTCAAGGAAATCTACATCGACGACCTGCGCGAAGAGTTCGTGCGAGATTTCGTCTTCCCGATGTTCCGCGCCAACACCGTGTATGAAGGCGAGTACCTGCTGGGTACCTCCATCGCCCGTCCGCTGATCGCCAAGCGCCTGATCGAAATCGCCAACGAAACCGGCGCTGACGCCATTTCCCACGGCGCCACCGGCAAGGGTAACGACCAAGTGCGCTTCGAGCTGGGTGCCTACGCGCTCAAGCCAGGTGTCAAGGTCATCGCACCATGGCGTGAGTGGGACCTGCTGTCCCGCGAAAAACTCATGGACTACGCCGAGAAGCACGGCATCCCGATCGAGCGTCACGGCAAGAAGAAGTCGCCGTACTCGATGGACGCCAACCTGCTGCACATCTCCTACGAAGGCGGTGTCCTGGAAGATACCTGGACCGAGCACGAGGAAGACATGTGGCGTTGGAGCGTCTCTCCGGAGAACGCCCCTGACCAGGCCACCTACATCGAGCTGACCTACCGCAATGGTGACATCGTCGCCATCGACGGCGTCGAGAAGACCCCGGCCACCGTGCTGGCAGACCTCAACCGCATCGGCGGCGCCAACGGCATCGGTCGCCTGGACATCGTCGAGAACCGCTACGTCGGCATGAAGTCGCGCGGCTGCTACGAGACGCCTGGCGGCACCATCATGCTGCGTGCTCACCGCGCCATCGAGTCCATCACGCTGGACCGCGAAGTCGCTCACCTCAAAGATGAGCTGATGCCCAAGTACGCCAGCCTGATCTACACCGGCTACTGGTGGAGCCCCGAGCGTCTGATGCTGCAGCAGATGATCGATGCTTCGCAGACCAATGTGAACGGTGTCGTGCGCCTGAAGCTGTACAAGGGCAATGTCACCGTGGTGGGTCGCAAGTCGGATGACTCGCTGTTCGACGCCAACATCGCGACCTTCGAGGAAGACGGCGGCGCCTACAACCAGGCCGATGCTGCCGGCTTCATCAAGCTCAACGCACTGCGCATGCGCATTGCCGCCAACAAGGGCCGTTCGTTGCTCTGAGTTTTGGCAGGTTGTAAAAACCCGGCCCTTGTTGGCCGGGTTTTTTTTGCCCTTCTGTATCTACAGCGCAATCTTTTCTCCTTTCTTGATGGCACGCACCGACAGTTGGATGCAGGAGTGGGCGCTCAGGTTATAGAGCGTCCAGCGCCGTTCGTGCTGTGGGGGTTTAATCAGCTCGGGCAGGATCTCGGTTTCGATGGTCTGGCGCACATCCGACCCGAACAGCGTGGCTGCTTCACCCTCGCCATGATCGTCGGCTGACCGGTGAACGGCTCTGTGTTCCGGCGTGTAGAGCGATTCGTAGTTGAAGTTGAGGGTCAGGAAGAACAGTACTGTCAGAAAGAACGGAAACCCTATTAGAAACCAGGTGTACATCATCTGGCTCTCTGGGTTCAGAAACGGTAGCGAGGCGATCGCCGATGCTTCGATGACGCTGGCGAAGATGGCGATAATTCCCAAGGGGGTGATCTTTGCGGGATTATTCATGGCATTCGATCTCCTGGTGTCAGCGCATCTGTATCGCTTCTGGCTCCCTGTGAAAACGTCTGCTCTTTCCTCATCAGGAAAGAACACCGGTTTGCTGGCAGGGCAATAAATGTTTCTTTATCAGAAGATCGAAATGTCCCACCGCTTTGAGGCGTTATCCCCACCTGTCGCTTTTCCTGTTCATGCTAGTTTTCACGAGCATGTTGCCGAATGGATAGACATCGATTCGTGCTGCGCAATGGGTGTAGGAAGTTTCTATTAACGATGTAAGTTTCATCTTTGAGTGCTCTCTATCAGGGAATGGCTGCGCCATTACGCTATTGGCTCGGTTATCTTGGCGTGTCAAAACTAGAATAATGGATCAATGGATATCCCATGAATAAAGTACTTATCGTGGATGATCATCCGGTCATTCGCTTGGCCGTACGTATGTTGATGGAGCGGCATGGATATGAAGTGGTGGCGGAAACGGACAATGGGGTGGATGCGCTGCAACTGACCCGAGAGTGTCTGCCGGATATCGTCGTGCTCGATATCGGTATACCCAAACTCGACGGCCTCGAAGTGATCGCGCGGATGACCGCTGCAAGTCCGGGCAGCAAGGTATTGGTACTGACATCGCAGGCACCGGGGCATTTCTCCATGCGTTGCATGCAGGCCGGGGCTGCAGGTTATGTGTGCAAACAGCAGGAGTTGACCGAGCTGCTCAGTGCAATCAAGGCCGTGCTGTCGGGTTACAGCTACTTTCCCAACCAGGCGTTGCACAAGACCCGCAGCGGTGTCACTGGCGGCAGTGAGACGGAGATGGTCGAACGCCTCTCGGGGCGTGAAATGATGGTATTGCAACAGTTGGCAAGGGGGCGCACGAACAAGGAAATCGCTGACAGCATGTTTCTCAGCAACAAAACTGTCAGCACCTACAAGACCCGACTGCTACTCAAGCTCAATGCCCGGTCATTGGTCGATCTGATCGAGCTGGCCCAGCGTCATGGCTTGGCCTGAAACAGAAAAGCCTCCTTTGCGGGAGGCTTTTTCGCGGCGCTACAGATCGTAATCGAAATCAGCCAGCTGCCTTTGCAGGCGCCGTTCTTCCAACAGATTGTCGATGGTGCGGCGTTTGCTGAGGTTGGTCTTCGCGGTTTCTACCTGGGGTTCGTCTTCGTCCTGCGCAGGGAAATCATCTTCGATCAGCTCGTCTTTATCGGTGCTCATGTGTCACTCCAAGCCAAAGGGCCATTGGCCGTCCTTATAGCGAGAATCACGGAGTCGGTAAAAAAGATTTTTTCAATCGAATTGGTTGGTTTTTCGCTATTGCCTCAATCGTCAGAGGTCTTGTCCCTGTACTCGCACAAGTCTTCGATCCTGCAGCTGCCGCAGCGTGGCTTGCGTGCCTGGCAGACGTAGCGCCCGTGGAGAATGAGCCAGTGGTGGGCGTCGAGCAGGTAATCCTTTGGTACGAATTTCATCAGCTTCTTCTCGACGTCCAGTACCGTCTTGCCCGGCGCGATGCCGGTGCGATTGCTGACGCGGAAGATGTGCGTATCGACCGCCATGGCCAGTTGGCCAAAGGCGGTATTGAGCACCACGTTCGCAGTCTTGCGACCGACGCCGGGCAATGCCTCTAGTGCTTCGCGCGTTTGCGGGACTTCGCTGCCGTGTTGCTCTATCAGCAAGCGGCAGGTCTCGATGACGTTCTTCGCCTTGCTGTTGTAAAGGCCGATGGTCTTGATGTATTCGCTCAAACCCTCGACCCCCAGGGCATAAATAGCCTCGGGTGTATTGGCGATAGGGTAGAGCCGCGCGGTCGCCTTGTTGACGCCGACATCCGTCGCCTGCGCGGAAAGGATGACGGCAATCAGCAGTTCGAAGGGCGTGGTATAGGCCAATTCGGTTTTTGGTTCAGGATTGTCTTCGTGCAGCCTGCGGAAGATCTCCAGGCGTTTGGCGGCATTCATGGGGTCAAAGCGTTCCTTGACGGCTTGAGGTGGCAGGGGCCGGACGCAGGCGATTGTACAAGGCCAGCAGCAGGCCGAGCAGTATCAATGCGCCGGGTGTCAAAACCGCCAGGTGGATGCCGGCACTCTGTCCCAGCCATTGGCGGCAGGCACCCAATATCAGGTACAGGCCCAGCAGGCCCAGCAGGTGCCGGATGAGCGCCGGCCAGCGCCCAGTGCGCGGTGCCAGAGTATCCACAGCGAGGCAGTGCAGGCTCAGCAGGGCAGGATAATGGCCCAGGCTCAGCGCCAGCGGGAGCGCCCAGGCGTTCAGGCCCAATTGCAGGCAGCTCGCCAGGGCGGCGGCGAGTATCAGGCTGGCGATGATCCGCGGGGCACCGATCATGCGGCGCAGAGGTCGCATCAGCGCTTGGTGGCCGAGTACCAGCAACAGGGTCGACAATCCGATTGCCAGCGCGTTCGCCAGCGTCTGGGTGGCGCCGAGCAAAGGGGCCAGGGCACTGCCCAGCAGCCAGAACCTATTCATCGGTGGTGTGCTCCAACAGACTGCTGCGATGTGCATCGAAGTAGCGCAGGGCATCCTGCAAGGCCGCCATCACTGCGCGTGAGGTGACGGTGGCGCCGGCCAACTGGTCGAAGTCGCCTTGATCGCGTTTCACCGCCCAGTTGGCCTCTGCGCCTTGCCGGTCGAATTGCTCAATCCAGTGGCTCGCAGGGTCGCCTAGTTGCCCGCCGAGCCCCGGGCTTTCTTCCTGTGTCAGCACCCGTGTCGCGATCAGGCGGCCATTGGGATCGATGGCGATCGACAGCATGATGGGGCCAGCATATCCCTGGGTCTGGCTGCGTAGCACGATGGCACTGGTAGTGCCGACCAGGGTTGCGCGGTAGCCGCCCAGTAGCCGGCTGTGCTGCAGTTCAGTGTTGGTAATGGGTAGAGGCGCTTGCAGTGGATCGTTGTCGTACCGCTGTGGGGGCAGCACCGCCAGCCATTGTTGTTCTTGCAGCTCTCGTGCGGCATCGGCAATGGGCGCAGATGTCCACTGCCGCCAGACCAGGGTGGCGGCGACGGCCAGGACGGCGACCAAGGCAAGGTAGAGCAGGTCGCGCAGCCTCGCGTTCATGATGTGAGGGCCTGGCGCCGGGCTGCAAGGCGATCGAGCGCCGGTGCTCCCAGGTTCATCAGCAGTACGGCGAAAGCCGTGCCGTCGGGGTAGCTGCCCCAGGTGCGTATCAAGTAGATCAGCAGCCCGCAGCCGATGCCGAACAATAGGCGGGCTAGCGGCAGGCGAGGGCCGGACACCGGTTCTGTGGCGATGAAGAAGGCCGCCAGCATGGTCGATCCGCTGAACAGGTGCAGCAACGGTGAGCCGTGAGAGTCCGACCCCGAGCCGTTCCAGCACAGCAGGCTGACGACCAGTAGCGCACCCACTAGCCCCGCTGGGGCATGCCAGCTGAACACGCGGCGCTGCAGGAGAAAGATGCCGCCCAGCAAGAATGCCAGGTTCAGCCATTCGCTGGTGCGCCCACCGAGGTTACCGAAGCTGGGGTTGCTGGCGAACAGCTCGTCGACGGTCAGGCTGCGGTTGTGGCGCAGCACGTCGAGTACCGTGGGGCCGGCCCAGGCATCGATCTGCGTGCCGTCGCCGAATACCAGGCCCAGGCTGTCTGCCAGTTGGAGGTTGCCCGTCGGCCAGTGGGTCATTTGCAGCGGGAAGCTCAGCAGCACGAAGGCGTATCCCAGCATGGCCGGGTTGAACGGATTGCGGCCGACGCCGCCGAATGCGTGCTTGCCCAGGGGGATCGCCACCAGCACCGCGGTCATCGGCAGCCACCAGGGAGCCAGGGTGGGCAGGGCGATCGCCAGCAGCACGGCGCTGACCAGAGCGCTGCCGTCGCTGAGGAAAGGACGTATTGGCTGGCCACGCAGATACAGCGATACCGCCTCGCAGGTCAGTGCCGTTGCGCTGCACAACAACAGGTTGAACAGCACGCCCCACCCCTGCAACCAGAGCAGGCATAGCAGGCCAGGGACACAGGCCAGCAGCACCTGGCCCATGGCATTGCGCTGGCGGCTGTCAGGCGTCTGCATGGCCCGGTCCGACCAGTAGCGCATCGAGCTGTTGCTGCGCCTTCTGCGCTGCCGCCTCCAGTCGCTGGACCTGCGCATGCTGTGCCTGGTCCACTGTCGCGCCCAGGGCGCCACGCGCGGCGTTCAGCTGAGCACGGCTCATGGCCGCAGCGATCTTGGCCCGTTTCAGCGCGCTCTCCTGATCAGCCCCTTGCATGCCGGTGATGCGCTGAACTCGGGTTTGGCGCTCGGCCTGGCGGCGCGCTTCTTCGCGCTGCAGGCGTACGGTTCGTTGTTCGTGGCGCAATCGCGCCTGATTGCGACGATGGCTGCGAGCGACCAAATGCTCGGCGGTCTGCGCCAGTCCACCGACGATCGGCACCAAGTTGTCCGGCAGTGGCTGCAGCTCGATGCAGTCGACCGGGCAGGGCGCCAGGCACAGGTCGCAGCCGGTGCATTCGCTGGCGATCACGGTATGCATCAGCTTGCTGGCACCAACGATGGCATCTACCGGGCAGACCTGGATGCACTTGGTGCAGCCGATGCACTCGGCTTCGCGGATGAAAGCGACCTGCGCTGGCGCCGCGCGGCGCTCGGGGGCCGGAGCGATCACTGGCACCTGCAGCAGTTGGGCCAGGGCGGCGATGGTTTCGCTGCCGCCAGGCGGGCATTTGTTGATCGCTTCGCCCGCCGCCAGGCCTTCTGCGTAAGGTCGACAGCCTGCGTGATCGCATTTGCCACACTGGGTCTGCGGTAGCAGGGCGTCGATGCGGTGAATCAGGTTCATTGTGTGAACAGTCCGTTGAGGCCAGAAAAGGCCATGGCCATGACTCCAGCACTGATCAGCTCGATCGGCAGGCCGCGAAAAGCGCGGGGCATGTCAGGATGATCGAGACGTTGGCGCAGGTCGTCGAACAATGCCAGTGCCAGCCAGAACCCCATTCCCAGGGCCAGCGCCCAGGCGCCAGTAGCGGCTGGGCTGGATTGCGATGTGGCCAAGTGCAACAGCAAGCCTAGCACCGCGACATTGCCCAGCAGCAGCGGCGCCAGGTTCTGTACCGGCCAATGAGGGCGCAGGCGCGCCAGCGCCGTCGGGACGCCCCACGCCAGCAGCGCCAGCAATGGCAACGCCAGCAACAGCTGCAGCCCTGCCAGCTGCGGCTGGCGCAGCACCAGGGCTGCGGGCACCATCAACAGCATCGACAGTGCGCTGCACAGACCGAGCAGGTGCAGGCGTGCACGGTCGGGCGTGCCGCTGTGCAGGATCAGGTGATTGACCAGCGCGGCGCTGACCAGAACCAGGACGAAATCGCTCATGGAGGTGCCGAGGGCCGGGGATGGAACGATTATCCGGCAGGGAGCAGGCATTGGAAATGCCCAAAGAGGAGGCAAGCCAGGGGATCGCAGGACGACCCCCTGGGCAAGAGGGTCTTACTTGATACGCTGACCTGGCTTGGCGCCGCTGTCCGGGCTCAGCAGGTAGATCTCTTCACCGCCAGGGCCGGCGGCCATGACCATGCCTTCGGAAACACCAAAGCGCATTTTCCGAGGTTTGAGGTTGGCTACCATCATGGTCAGTCGGCCTTCGAGCTTCGATGGGTCCGGGTAGGCCGACTTGATGCCGGAGAACACGTTGCGACGCTCGTCGCCGATGTCGAGGGTGAGTTGCAGCAGCTTGTCAGCACCGGCTACGGCCTCGGCCTTGACGATCAGCGCCACGCGCAGGTCGACGGCGGCGAAGGTGTCGAACTCGATCTCGGCCGACAGCGGGTCCTTGTCCAGCTCGCCGTTGCCGGCCGGCGCCTTGCCTTCGGCGGCCAGCAGGTCTTCCTTGCTGGCGGCGACCATGGCTTCGACTTTGGCCGGCTCGATGCGGCTCATCAGGGCCTTGAACGGGTTCAGCTTGTGGTTTTCCAGGCGCGACTGCAGGTCGTTCCACTCAAGCGGTGCGACGTTGAGGAAGGCCTCGGCGTCGGCGGCCAGCACTGGAAGTACCGGCTTGAGGAAGATCACCAGTTGGCGGAACAGGTTGATGCCCTGGGCGCAGATGGCCTGGACTTCATCCTGCTTGCCTTCCTGCTTGGCCAGCGACCACGGTGCCTTGTCGGCGATCCAGGCGTTGGCGCGGTCGGCCAGGGCCATGATTTCGCGCATGGCACGGCCAAAGTCACGGGCCTCGTAGGCATCGGCAATCGAGGGTGCGGCGGCCAGGAAGGCTTCGGTCAGCTCCGGTGCGGCGTCGCCAGCAACCATTACGCCTTCATTGCCCTTGTGGATGAAGCCTGCGCAGCGGCTGGCAATGTTGACTACCTTGCCGACCAGGTCGGAGTTGACCTTCTGCACGAAGTCCTCGAGGTTCAAGTCGAGATCGTCGACCCCGCGGCCCAGCTTGGCTGCGTAGTAGTAACGCAGGTACTCGGGCTGCAGGTGGTCGAGGTAGGTGCGCGCCTTGATGAAGGTGCCGCGAGACTTGGACATCTTCGCGCCGTTGACGGTCAGGTAGCCGTGCACGTTGACGGCAGTCGGCTTGCGGAAACCTGCACCTTCGAGCATGGCGGGCCAGAAGAGAGCGTGGAAGTTGACGATGTCCTTGCCGATGAAGTGATACAGCTCGGCTTTGGAGTCTGCGTTCCAGAACGCGTCGAAGTCCAGCTCCGGGCGGCGATCACAGAGGTTCTTGAAGCTCGCCATGTAGCCGATCGGCGCATCCAGCCAGACATAGAAGTACTTGCCCGGCTCGCCCGGAATCTCGAAGCCGAAGTACGGCGCGTCACGGGAAATGTCCCACTCCTGCAGACCGGAATCCAGCCACTCGGCGAGTTTGTTGGCGACCGCGTCCTGCAAGGTGCCACTGCGTGTCCACTGCTGCAGCATGGCCTGGAAGTCGGGCAGCTTGAAGAAGAAGTGCTGGGAGTCGCGCAGTACTGGCGTGGCACCGGAAATCGCCGACTTGGGGTTCTTCAGCTCGGTGGGGGCGTAGGTGGCACCGCACTTCTCGCAGTTGTCGCCGTACTGGTCCTCGGTCCCGCACTTGGGGCAGGTGCCCTTGATGAAGCGGTCGGCCAGGAACATGCCCTTCTCGGGGTCGTAGTACTGGGTCACGGAGCGATTGGCGATGTGCCCGGCTTCACGCAGGCGCGTGTAGATCAGGCTCGACAGCTCGCGGTTCTCTTCGCTGTGGGTGGAGTGGAAGTTATCGAACTCGACCAGGAAGTCGGCGAAGTCACTGCTGTGCTCGGCCTGGACGTTGGCGATCAACTGCTCGGGCGTGATGCCTTCTTTCTCTGCGCGCAGCATGATCGCCGAACCGTGGGCGTCGTCGGCGCAGACATAGATGCACTGGTTGCCACGCAGTTTCTGGAAGCGTACCCACATGTCCGTCTGGATGTACTCAAGCATATGGCCGAGATGGATGGATCCATTGGCATAGGGCAGGGCGCTGGTGACGAGAATCTGGCGTGGCTCGGACATGGTGGCTCGGCTACTTATCTGGCGACGGGTAAAAATTGAGGATGATCGGCCACTATAAAGGGCTGGGAAATATATTTCACCCCGCACACGCATCTGCTGACGGTTGACGGGTTAGCATAGGCGCCTGATTCACTTTTTTCGGAATGCCACGGGAGTCTCCATGAGTGCCGTCACACGTGCCGCCATTGAAGGCGTGCTTCGCCAGTACACCGACCCCTACCTGAACCAGGACCCGGTCAGCGCCGGTTGCGTGCGGGCGATCGACATTCAAGGTGGGCAGGTCAGTGTGCAGTTGCAGCTGGGCTATGCCGCTGCACTGTTTCGCAACGGCTGGGCTCAGGTATTGCAAACGGCGATCGAGAACCTCGAAGGCGTGACGTCGGCGCAGGTGAGCATCGATACGCTGATCACCACGCACAAGGCCCAGGCCCAGGTGCCTGCGCTGGCCAATGTGAAGAATGTCATTGCCGTGGCTTCGGGCAAGGGCGGCGTCGGCAAGTCGACCACTGCCGCCAACCTGGCCTTGGCCCTGGCTCGCGAGGGCGCGAGGGTCGGTATTCTCGATGCGGACATCTACGGCCCAAGCCAGGGTGTGATGTTCGGGATCCCCGAAGGCACCCGCCCGCAGATTCGCGAGCAGAAGTGGTTCGTGCCGATCAAGGCCCATGGCGTCGAGGTGATGTCGATGGCGTTCCTGACCGACGACAACACACCGATGGTCTGGCGTGGCCCGATGGTTTCCGGCGCCTTGCTGCAACTGGTGACCCAGACCGCCTGGGACGACCTCGACTACCTGGTGATCGACATGCCGCCGGGCACTGGCGACATTCAACTGACCCTGGCGCAGAAAGTGCCGGTAGCCGGTTCCGTGATCGTCACCACCCCGCAGGACCTGGCGCTGCTGGATGCGAAGAAGGGTGTCGAGATGTTCCGCAAGGTCAACATCCCGGTCCTCGGTGTGGTGGAGAACATGGCGGTGCACATCTGCTCGAACTGCGGTCATGCCGAGCACCTGTTCGGTGAAGGTGGCGGTGAGAAGCTGGCGGCGCAGTATGGTGTCGAGTTGCTGGCGTCGTTGCCGCTGTCGATGCTGATTCGCGAGCAGGCAGACAGCGGCAAGCCGACAGCGATCGCCGAGCCGGAAAGCCAGATTGCCATGGTCTACCAGGAGCTGGCCCGTCAGGTGGGGGCTCGGATCGTGCTACAGGAAGCGGCGGCGCCGGCAATGCCGAGCATTACCATCAGCGAAGATTGATCCGCCGGCTTACGCAAGCCCAGCAGGAGCGGCACAAGCCGTTCCTGCTGGGCTTGCGTCGTTTTGCGCAGGCACAAAAAAACCCGCCGGAAGGCGGGTTTTTTTTGAAAGCGAGGAAGCTAAATCGACTTAGGCGATTTGAACTTCTTCAGCCTGCATGCCTTTCTGGCCGCGGGTAGCGACGAAAGTAACAGCCTGGCCTTCTTTCAGGGTTTTGAAGCCGTCAGCCTGGATGGCTTTGAAGTGTACGAACAGGTCGTCACCCGACTGAGGAGTGATGAAGCCGTAGCCCTTCTCATCGTTGAACCACTTAACAACACCGGATTGGCGATTGGACATGTGTCTGTCTCCTTGGACAAAGTAGATTTCGGCTCAGGAATTGCCCTGGCCGGGACTGAGTGCAAAGAGAGCGGAAAATTCAGCGATGGGCCGATCAGGATCGTGCATCAAACAGATTCTCGGTGTCACGTGCAGCACAGTGGCGCCACCTTACCCCACTTTCCGCAAGCTGCCAATGGCCAACAGCGGCTTTGATGAAATTCGGATCGGCGGGCGGCCAGCCCCCGTCCGACGCGGGATAGGGGCAGGGAACTTTAACGCGCGCGCCAGGACCGGTAAGATGCGCATCTCGTTTTTTCACCTCGTACTTCAGGACATCCCGCCATGAGCATCAAATCGGACAAGTGGATTCGCCGCATGGCGCAGGAACACGGCATGATCGAGCCGTTCGTCGAGCGCCAGGTGCGTGGCGAACAGGACAGCCGGGTGATCTCCTTCGGTGTCTCCAGCTATGGCTACGACGTACGTTGCGCCGATGAATTCAAGGTGTTCACCAACATCAATTCGGCCACCGTCGATCCGAAGAACTTCGATGCCGGCAGCTTCGTCGACATCAAGAGCGACGTCTGCATCATCCCGCCGAACTCCTTCGCCCTGGCCCGTACTGTCGAGTACTTCCGCATTCCGCGCGATGTCCTGACCATCTGCCTGGGCAAGAGCACTTATGCCCGCTGCGGCATCATCGTCAACGTCACCCCCCTGGAGCCGGAGTGGGAGGGGCACGTCACCCTGGAGTTCTCCAACACCACCACACTGCCGGCCAAGATCTACGCCAACGAAGGCGTGGCCCAGATGTTGTTCCTGCAATCCGATGAAGAGTGCGAGGTGTCGTACAAGGATCGCGGCGGCAAATACCAGGGCCAGCGCGGCGTCACGCTGCCACGTACCTGAGCCGACGAGCTGGGGGAATTAGTTCCCCTTTTGCCACTCCAACGAGGTAAGTCCCCGGCGTGCATGACGTACGCCGGCCCTCGTCAGGAGCAGCCCATGAAACTCGATCCTGCAATCAGCGCGAAGCTGGCCGTCCTGCAGCCGAACCAGATCGGCATGATGGCCTGGACTCTGCTCGCGCACCCGCATCCGCCGACGGATCTGCACGCCGGTGGCGTCCCGCACCAGCCTGATCCCGATACCCCGCAACCCCCCGAGCCTGGCGAGCACCCGCCGATGGAGCCGGGCGAGCCGACCTTGCCCGACGAGCCGCCTCCAGCGCCAGTCGCCTGATCAGGCCGGGACTGCCCAGACCCGTTGATCGCCCACGACGAACAGGCGGGCGCCGGGCTCTGGTTGCACCGTCCAACCGCCGGTGAATTCGCCGAACGCCGGCAGCAGGCTGACCTTTGCGTGGAACATGAAGCACGCCAGGCGCAGGCGTTGGCGGCCACGACCGCGCAGGACGCACGCCGGATGGACATGGCCTGCGATCACCGGATGCTCAGGGTGAGCGCCGGTCTCGTGCTGTAGCGCGAATGGCGGCAGTAGCAAAGGCTCGTCGACAACTTCAATGGCGAGCTCCTGCGGCGGATCGCCAGCATGACGGTCGTGATTGCCTCGCACCAGGACCACCCGTAACCCTGGGTGCCGTTCTCGCCATGCAGCTACACGGGCCAGGGTGGCAGGGGCTCGCGCAGTACGTGCGTGGAGAAAGTCGCCGAGCACGATCAACTGCTGGCAATCGTAATGCTGCAAGAGCGTGTCCAGGCGATCCAGGGTTGCCTGGGTAGTCCCGCGTGGCACCGGTTGGTGCAGGGCGCGGTAGCTGGCGGCCTTGCCAATGTGCAGGTCGGCAACCAGAAGCGCGCGCCGGGCTGGCCAGTAGAGCGCTTTTTCAGGTAACAGCCACAGCGTTTCGCCGCAATGTTCGATCACCAGGTGGTGCACGTTCAGGATTTCCTCCGTTCAGTTCCCGCAAGGTCGCTCATGGTTCGGCTCGCCGCCTTTTCGAGATCCGCCACCATCCGGGCGATGCGGTCTGCCAGTTTTTCCGTGCTCAGGGTTTCGCGCATGCCCTCGACCAATAGGGCGAAGGCCAGCGGCCCGGGCCGGCGCAATGCGTGCAGATCGAGGCGCAATCCTGACATTTTCTGCAACTGCTGATGCAGGCGCTCGATCTCCAGCTCCTCACGCAGCACCTCGTCGCGCGCCTGGCCGAGCAGCAGATTGCCAGCGTCATGCTTGCGAAACACCTCGTAGAACAGACCACTGGAGGCCTGGAGCTGGCGCGTGCTTTTCTGCGCGGCGGGATAGCCGCCGAATACAAGCCCGGCGATCTGGGCAATTTCGCGAAAGCGCCGCAGCGCCATCTCGCCAGCATTCAGACTGGCCAGTACATCTTCCAGCAAATTGTCTGCAGCCAGTGCAGCGGGCAAGTGCGCGGCCCAGTCCACAGGGCTTGCTGCGAGCAGTTCGAAGCCGTAGTCATTGACCGCGATCGATACCGACAGCGGCTGCACGCGGCTGACCCGCCAGGCGATCAGGTTGGCAAGGCCCAGATTGGCCATGCGCCCGGCGAAGGGATAGAGAAACAGGTGCCAGCCCTGGCGCGAGTGCAGGGTTTCGCCCAGCAATGTGCGCTGGGTGGGCAGGGCCGACCAGCTCGCCTGAAGTGTCAGCAGGGGGCGAACGGCGTGCATTTCTGCGCCTTCGTAGCGGCCGTGGGCTGCTGCATCCAGACGCTCGACCAGCGCTTGCGCCAGCTCGCTCGACAGCGGCATGCGTCCGCCATTCCAGCGTGCTACCGCCGCCTTGCGCGCGGTGCTGCGGCGCACGTAGGCGGTCATGTTCTCGACCCTTACCAGCTCCAGGATACGTCCGCCGAACAACAGCGCGTCACCGGGCTTGAGACGGGCAATGAAAGATTCCTCCACGCTGCCCAGCGACTTGCCACCGCCCCCTTTGCTCCAGTACTTCAACTGCAGGCTGGCGTCGCTGACGATGGTGCCGATGCCCAGACGATGACGCCGGGCGAGGCGCTCGCTGGCCACGCGCCAGATGCCATCGGGGTGCGCTGCGACGCGCTGGTAGTCCGGGTAGGCGGTGAGCGAGCTGCCGCCATTGCGCACAAATGACAGTGCCCATTGCCACTGGCTTTCTTCGAGATCGCGAAAGGCCCAGGTGCTGCGAACCTCCTCGAACAGTTCGGCCGGTCGGAAACCACTGCCCAGCGCCATGCTGACCAGATGCTGGACCAGCACGTCCATGCTCAGGCGCGGCGAATAGCGTGCCTCGATATGCCCGGAAGCCAGCGCCTGGCGTGCCGCCGCCGCTTCCACCAGTTCAAGGCTGTGGGTCGGTACCAGGGTCACCCGTGAGGTACGCCCAGGTGCGTGCCCAGAGCGGCCTGCACGTTGCAGCAAGCGGGCGATGCCTTTGGCCGAGCCGATCTGCAGGACGCGTTCGACGGGCAGGAAATCCACACCCAGGTCGAGGCTTGAGGTGCAGATCACCGCCTTCAGCGTGCCCTGCTTGAGGCTGCGCTCGACCCAGTCACGGGCGTGCCGGGCAAGCGATGCGTGGTGCAGGGCGATCAGTCCCGCCCACTCGGGATGCGCCTCGAGCAGGGCCTGGTACCAGAGTTCGGCCTGGGCGCGGGTGTTGGTGAACACCAGGCTGCTGGCGCTGGCCTCGATCTCGGCGCTGACCTGAGGGAGCATCTTCAGCCCCATGTGCCCGGCCCAGGGGAAGCGTTCGATCGCGCTCGGCACCAGGGTGTCGACCAGGATGCGCTTGTCCTGACGGCCCTGAACCAGTCGCCCGCCGGCAGGCAGCAAGACTTCAAGGGCGTGCGGCAGGTTGCCCAGGGTGGCCGAAAGCCCCCACACCACCAGTTGCGGCTGCCAGCGCCGCAGCCGGGCCAGGGCCAGTTGCAACTGCACGCCGCGCTTGTTGCCGAGCAGTTCGTGCCATTCATCGACCACCACCAGGCGCAGGCTGGCGAAGTCGGCGGCAGCCTGTTCGCGGGTCAGCAGCAGGGTGAGGCTTTCGGGAGTGGTGACCAGCGTGCTGGGCAGGCGCCGGGCCTGGCGTGCACGTTCGGCACTGGTGGTGTCACCGCTGCGTACGCCGATGGTCCAGTTCAGCCCCAACTCATCCAGCGGTGCTTGCAGCGCGCGCGCGGTATCGCTGGCCAGGGCGCGCATCGGTGTGATCCACAGCACTTGGAGTGGCGCCGGTCGGCGTGCGTCGTGCAACTGTGCGAAAGCGCGCAGGGCGCCGAGCCAGACGGCGTAGGTCTTGCCGCTGCCGGTGCTGGCGTGCAGCAGGCCCGACTCGCCGCGCTGGATCGCCGCCCAGACGCTGCGCTGGAAGGCGAACGGCTTCCAGTTGCGGGAGGCGAACCAGGTGCTGGCGAGGTCGGAAGGGGATGGCATCGGCGGCCGGTCTCGTCGAAGGCTGTGCTTCTACAGACCGGCCGCAAGGTGCTTTGGTTTGATCGGGATCAGTTGGCCAGCAGATAGCCGCTGCGGCAGACCTTTTCCCCTGCTACATGGGCGATCACCATACCGGTGGTGGCCATGCGCCGGACGCTGCGGGCGTAGAGCAGCCCGCCCTGGACGTTGCGGATCGGCGTCACCCGGTCGCTGAGCGGATCGATGACCTCGGCGATCAGTTGCCCAGGCTCCAGGTACTGTCCCGGTTTTGCGTGGAACACCAGCAGGCCGCCCAGCGGTGCGATCAATGGCTCCACGGCAGCCAGCGGGGTGGCGGGCTGGCGCAGCGGCGGCAATGCCGCGGGCTGACCTTCGATCACCCCGCAGTGGGTGAGGAAGTCGAGGATTGCCTGGCAGTCCTGGCTTGCCAGCTCGTGGTTGACATCGGCCTGGCCACGCAGCTCGACGGTCACCGAGAAGCTGCCCATGGGGATCGGGAAACGCTTGGCAAAACGCTGCTGCAGTTGCCACCACACCAGGCTGAAGCACTCGTCGAACGACTGCCCGCCGGAGTCGGTGGCCAGCAGGCTGGCCTGGGCGCCGAGATAGCGCGCCAGCGGCTCGACCTGGGGCCAGGCTTCGGGCGTGGTGTAGAGGTGTTCGACGGCTTCGAAGTCGCAGTGCAGGTCCAGCACCATGTCGGCGTCGCAGGCCAGGCGCTGCAAGGCCAGGCGCTGGGATTGCAGGGGGGTGACGGCGGGGTGGCTGTCGAGCCCGCGGCGCAGGTATTCCCGGATCAGCGCGAGGTTGTGTGCCGGGTCTTGCGTGAGGTGGCTTTCGATCTGGTCACCGATACTGTCGGACAGGTCGACGAAGTTGCGATTGAAGTTTTCCCCGCTCTGCAGTTCGAAGCGCCCCAGCGGTGCGTCCAGCAGCACCTGTTCCAGACCCACCGGATTGGCCACCGGCACCAGCACCACTTCGCGGCGCAGCAGACCTTGCTGGTGCAGTTCGTTCAGGCGCCGCTTGAGGTGCCAGGCCACCAGCATGCCGGGCAATTCGTCGGCGTGCAGCGAGGCCTGGATGTACACCTTGCCGCCACCGCGTGGGCCGAAGTGAAAGCTGTGCAACTGGCGGCAGATGCCGGGTACGGGGGACAGCAGTTCGTGGGTCGAGTGGTGCATGGGGGTCCTGGTCTGCGCTGGGCGTTGAACATGGGCGACTGGAAATAGAAGCACAAACCAGGGCTTTGTGCATGCTGGTGTGCGTAGATGCAGCTATACAGGGCCCAGCAAGCTCTGCAGGGTTGCCAGGTCGTCGGCCTCCTCGACCGGCTTGTCCAGCCTCCAGCGCAGCATGCGCGGGAAGCGTACGGCGATGCCGCTCTTGTGACGCTTGGACAGGGCGATGCCTTCGAAACCCAACTCGAAGACCAGCGTCGGGGTGACGCTGCGTACCGGGCCGAAGGTTTCCACAGTGGTCTTGCGGATGATCGCATCGACCTTGCGCATCTCTTCGTCGCTCAAGCCTGAATAGGCTTTGGCGAAGGGCACCAGGTTGCGTTGCGCTGTTCCTGGAGGCGCATCCCAGACGGCGAAGGTGTAGTCGCTATAAAGGCTGGCGCGTCGGCCATGGCCGCGCTGGGCGTAGATCAGCACGGCGTCGACGCTGAACGGGTCGACCTTCCATTTCCACCACAGGCCCAGGTCCTTGGTGCGGCCGACGCCGTACAGGGCATCGCGCCGCTTCAGCATGAGCCCTTCCACCCCCAGGTTGCGCGACTGCTCACGTTGCTCGGCCAGGGCTATCCAGTTCGGTGCCTGCACCAGGGGTGAAAGCAGCACGGGGGCCAAGGGGTACTCGACCAGCACGCGTTCCAGTTGCCCCCGGCGCTCGTGCTGTGGGCGGTTTCGCCAGTCCTCGCCGTGCCATTCCAGCAGATCGTAGGCTTGCAGCACCACCGGTGCATCGGCCAGCAGTTTGCGGCCCAGGGTCTTGCGGCCCAGCCGCTGCTGGAGCAGGGCAAAGGGCTGCACTGCCAGACTGTCGTCGCAGGCGCCGGGCTTCCATACCAGAATCTCGCCATCGAGCACGGTGCCATCAGGCAATGTCTCTGTCAGGCTGTGCAACTCGGGAAAACGCTCGGTGACCAGTTCCTCGCCCCGTGACCAGATCCACAGCTGGCCCTCGCGCTTGACCACCTGGGCGCGGATGCCATCCCACTTCCATTCTGCCTGCCAGTCATCGACCGGGCCGAGCAGTGTCTCGAACTGTTCCAGTGGCGCCTGCAGGGCGTGGGCGAGAAAGAACGGATAGGGCTGGCCGCCGCGCTGGGCGTGTTCGTCGTCGGACTCGGGGGCAATCAGCTTCAGGTAGCTTTCAGCAACGGGGCGATGAGCCAGGTCGGTGTAGCCGACCAGGCGCTGGGCCACACGCTTGGCATCCAGCCCCGACAACTGCGCCAACGCACGGGTGACCAGCAGCTTGGAGACGCCGACACGGAAGCTGCCGGTGATCAACTTCAGGCATAGCATCAGGCTGGGGCGGTCCAGCCTCTCCCAGAGTGTCGGCAAGCGCTGGCGCACCTCATCCGCCGGTTGCCCGCGCAAGGGCAGCAGGTGCTGCTCGACCCACACGGCCAGGCCCTCGTCGGTATCGTGTCGGTGCTGGGGCAACAGCAGGGAAATGGTCTCGGCCAGGTCGCCGACAGCCTGGTAGCTCTCTTCGAACAGCCAGTCGGGCAGGTCTGCCAACTGCGTGGCCAGCTCACGTAGCAGACGGGTCGGCACCAGTTGGCGCGGGCGGCCTCCGGCCAGGAAGTACACCGCCCAGGCCGCATCGGCGGCGGGAGCCTCGGCGAAATAGTCGCGCAGGGCCTGCAGCTTGGCGTTGCTCGAAGTGGTGGCGTCCAGGCGCAGGTAGAGTTCGGCGAAGGCCTTCATGTGGCGCTCTCCGGCGCGGGCGTGTCGTCTTCCTCGCCGTACTCGGTGGCGAAGGCTCGGGCGTCCAGGCCCTGTTCGCACAGGTAGCGCACCAGCACGTTGACCGAGCCATGGGTGACCATGACCCGTTCCGCACCGGTTTCGCCGATCGCCCACAGCAGCCCAGGCCAGTCGGCATGGTCGGAAAGTACGAAGCCGCGATCGACGCCACGCCGGCGCCGGGTGCCACGCAGCAGCATCCAGCCACTGGCGAAGGCATCGCTGTAGTCGCCGAAACGGCGCATCCAGCTACTGCCACCTGCAGAGGGTGGTGCCAGCACCAGTGCTTGGCGCAGGCGTGGATCGTTGCGTGGCAGATCTCCAGCGTACAGGGTCTCCGGCAGGGCGATCCCGGCTTCGCGATACACGCGGTTGAGCGGCTCGACCGCGCCGTGCACCACGATCGGCCCTATATCTGCGTCCAGCCCGTGGAGAATGCGCTGGGCTTTGCCGAAGGCGTAGCAGAACAGCACGCTGGCCTTGCCCAGGTCACGATTGGCACGCCACCAGGCATTGATGCCTTCGAACACCTCGGCCTGCGAGGGCCAGCGATAGATCGGCAGGCCGAAGGTGGATTCGGTGATGAAGGTGTGGCAGCGCACCGGCTCGAACGGCGCGCAGGTTCCGTCTGGCTCAACCTTGTAGTCGCCCGAGGCGACCCACACCTGGCCCTGGTGTTCAAGGCGCACCTGGGCCGAGCCGAGCACGTGGCCGGCAGGGTGGAAGCTCAAGGTGATGCCGTGATGCTGGAGGCGTTCTCCATAAGGGAGGGTTTGCAAGTCGATGTCCTGGCCAAGACGGCTGCGCAGGATACCGGCGCCGGGTTCGGCACACAGGTAGTGGCCGTTGCCGGTGCGCGCATGATCGCCGTGGCCATGGGTGATCACCGCACGGTCCACCGGGCGCCAGGGGTCGATGTAGAAGTCCCCGGGCGGGCAGTACAGCCCTTCGGGGCGGGCAATGACGAGGTCCATGGCGTTCGCGCTGGCTGAGGTTACAAGTTAGGAGCGCAGCGCTGGCCAGGAAGTTCGGATGACGTGGTGCTGACGAGCGGCCCGGACGAGCCGCTCGGGGTTGCCGCCTACTTGCCCGGCACCAGCGTCAGGCGCTGGCTGCCATAGGCGCGGGCAAAGTTCTGCGGTTGCACGGGCAGGCTCATGAAGCGCCCCTTGAACCAGGCGTCCAGGCCGTCACTGTAGTGAGGGCTGGCCGGGTTGCCGGACTGGCCGCTGCTGGTCAGGATCTGCAGCGGTTCGGCCTGGCCGAAGTCGACGACCATGCGTGCGGAGGCTGGCAGGCTGGTTTCGAAACCGTTGCCCCAGGCGTAAGGGGTCAGGACCAGGGTGCTGAAGTCACCGCCGGTGGCCATCGGCGCGCGGCTGACGGTATCGCCGAGCCCGTGGTAATTCGCTGCTGGCCAGCGGTACTGGTGCAGCTTGCCCCATTGCCAGGCACGCCGGTCGGCGCCCATCTGCGCGACACCGGCATCCACCGCGCCGGCCAGGCTGCGGGCGAGGATGGTCGGTTTGTCTTCTTTCTGCGGCGTGTTGCGGTCATCCCAGAACGGACTGTCTTCGCGACCAAGCAGGTGGTCGGCCTGGGCCGAGTACGACAGCCGGGCGTTGCTGACAAACGCTTGCCAGGCCGGGCTGGACTCGGGGCCAAGCTCGTCGAGGAAGGTCTGGCGGGTGACGGCCTGGAGGAACAGTTCGTACAGCGCCGCATCGGCCGAGACTGGGCTCAGGCGGCCATCGAAAGCCTTGAGCCGGGTCAGGGCTTCACGGGCCTTGTCGCGCTGCTCGGCGGGCAGGGCATCGATGGCCTGTTTGAGCGGCTGGGCCATGCCCGGGGCGTCGAACATGCGCTTGAGCTTGTCGGCCAGCAGGGTGACCTGGTCGTTCTGCAAGGCCATCAGGCTGCGGCTGTCATGACGCCCGTTACCGGCCAACTGGCCCAGGCGCTCCGCGCGTTCGGGGTAGTACCAGGTGCTGGACAGCTGCATGCCGTAGCCCTTGGGCAGGCTGCGCTGGTTGGCATGGCCGATCCAGCCGCTGGGCGGGTCCTGGTCGTAGGGGTGGAGCATCGCATCGGCGAAACCATCCCAGTCGAAGCGTCCGTCCCAGCCCGGCGAAGGCAGCAGGCCCTGGCCTTCGCGGCGATTGGGGTAACGGCCACTGACCTGCCAGCCAATGTGCTCGGGCTCGGCGAAGACGAAGTTCAGCGCAGCGGCGCCGATTTCGCGGGTGCTGTCGAAGGCGCGTTCGAGGTTGCTGGCGCGGGTCAGGTCGAACAGCGCATCGAGGCTCTTGTCGTCCTTGAGCTGCGGCAGGTGCAGGGCCAGGCCATAGCCGTTGCCGGGCTGGCCGAGCAGGGTGCCATGGCGGGTGTCGTACAGCACTTCGCGCACCGGGCGCTGGCCGCGCACGAAGAAGGTTTCGTTACGCGCGCGGGCCGGCTGCCACTTGCCGTCGGCCAGGTAGGTGAGTTGACTGCCCTGGCGGCGCAGTTGCTCAAGGAACAGGTCCTGGTTGTCGGCCATCACCGCGCTGCTGCTCCAGGCCAGCTTGCCGTTGTAGCCGGCCAGCACGATCGGCAGGCCGGGTAGCGACAGGCCGGCGACCTGGTACTTGCCGGTGTGGATCTGTACCGGACTCAGCGCCCAGGCGGCGCGGCTGTCGCTGGCCAGCAGGCTCTTGCCGCTGCGGCTGCGCAGGGGGCCCAGGGCCAGGTTCGAGGAACCGGGGCTGCCCAGCAAGTCGAGGTCGGCGAGCTTCTGGCTGGCGGCAGCGACGTCGTTCAGGCCGGGGATCTGGCTGGCCAGGTTGATGCCCTTGAGCTTGTCGGTCTCGCCCTCGGCCAGAGGCTCGTCGGGTGCACCTGGCAGCAGCCAGGCGAGCTTGTCGCTGCCGACCTTCTGCGCCAGGGTCAGGGCCGAGAGTTCCTCCTGCAGGTTCACCGATTGGCTGAAGGCGTAGAGACTGAAGATCAGCGCCGAGTCTTCGGGCTTCCAGTATTCGGGGCGATAGCCGCTGCGGGCGAGTTCGGCCGGCAGCTTGTCGCGGTAGCGGAACAGATAGGCGTTGACCCCGCGGGCATAGACCTCGAAGAAGCGCTTCAGGCGCGGCGAGGCGTCGGCATACAGCTGGCCGGCGCTCTGCTTGAGGTTGGCGGCGCGCATCAGGCGGTCGATGTCCAGGGCTTCGGAGCCAGCGATCTCGGCCAGTCGCCCCTGGGCGAGCAGGCGCATGGCGACCATCTGTTCGATGCGGTCGCCAGCATGGACGTAGCCGAGGCTGAACAGCGCATCGTGGAAACTGCTGCTCTCGATCAACGGTGCGCCCATGGCGTTGCGTCGGACCGAGACGTTCTGCGCCAGGCCTTTGAGTGGCTGGACGCCGGTGGTCGGTGGCACGCTGTCCTGGTAGCCGCCCATCTGGCAGCCGGCGAGCCCGAGCATGCCGAGCATGCCGAGCAGCACTGCGCTGGTGCCGAACCGAGGGCGGAAGGGAGGAAACACGGGGGCGGCCATGACGAAGGCTCCTGGGGGGCGTGGCGGGGTCGGAAAGGCGCTAAAGGTAGGGCGGCGCGCGTCGGGCTGCAAGCGGCAAACGCAGCGCCACCCGGAGCCGTGTTACGCGCCGTGGCACTTCTTGAATTTCTTCTCGCTGCCGCACGGGCATGGATCGTTGCGTCCGACGTCCTTCAGGGCGTTGCGCACCGGTTCCTGGTGGCCGTGGTTGCAGTGGGGGCCGTGCACATGGCCGTGGTCATGATCATGGTGATGATCGTGACCGTGGTTGCAGTCGGGGCCATGGACATGGGGTTGCTGGGTCATTGCGGGTTACTCCGGTTGAAGATCGCCGGGGATTATCTCACCACTGCGCGACAAGTGCAGGTCCCGTCGACTGATCAGGCCGGTATTGAGTTCGCCTTGCAGGGTGTAGTGCAGCGGATTGCCGCTTTTCAGCAGTTTGGCGAGGGGCTTGAGGTGCTGCCACAGGTTGGTGCGCGCGGTGATCTTGAAGGTACGCCGGGCATGTCCGCCGACACTGCGCCAGACACTGGTCTCGTCCTGCACCAGCAGCAGGTCATTGAGCCGGATTGCGTACGACAGGCTGCGGATGAACAGGCGGCTGTCGTTGGGGTTGTCGATACGCAGGTGCAGGATGAACTCCTGCTGGTGCAGACGCGCCTTGACGGTTTCCACCCTGACCAGGTGCACCTCCGGCTCGCGCCAGTCGTGGCCGCCCCATCCCGCACAGCCCCCCAGCAGGGCCAGGGTGAGACCAAGCAGGAGCAGGCGGGCCAGGGCATTCATCATCGGTTACCGAGGTAGCTGGCGCAGCATTTCTTGAACTTCTGCCCGCTGGCGCAGGGGCAGGGGTCGTTGCGCCCCGCCTTGAGCTCGACGGTCGGGTCGATGAAGTACCAGCGCCCGGCGTTCTGCACGAAAGCCGAGCGCTCGCGGTGCTGGTGGTCACCCTGCTGGTCGTGCCAGCGTGCCGTGAAGGTGACGAACGCATGTTCCGGTTGCCCCCCCAGGACCTGCGCACTTTCCACCTCCAACCCCAACCAGGTGCTCTGTGCACTCCAGGCGGCAATGCCGGCGCGGTCCAGCCCGGCCTGCTGGGCGGGAAGCGTGGTGGCTACCAGGTAATCCACCAGCCCCAGCACATAGGCGCTGTAGCGCGAGCGCATCAGCGTCTGGGCATCCGGTGCCGGGGTGCCGGCATGGTAGTGCCCGCAGCATGCGTCGAGAAGATTGCCGCTGCCACAGGGGCAGACCGAGACACTCATGAAATCACCACCAGTACTTGCCAAAGTTTTGCGGATTCGCCCAGAACTTGGCATTGAGCCAGTCCGGGACCTGCTTGTAGTCATGTAGATCATAGGTGAACAGGCTCAGTACCTGCTCGTCGCGACGGAATTTCTCGCTGGCTGACAGCGCCAGGGCGAAGAAATCGGTGTCCTGCCAGCCACAGGCGGCCAGGTCGGCCAGCACCGCGACCTTGCTGGCATTCAGATTGCGGATGCCGCCGAGCAGTTCCAGCCCGCTGCGCTTGGGCAAGTGCTCGAGGCAATCGACCAGCACCGCGAGGTCGAAGCGTTGCGCCGCCAGGTCGGCAGGCAACGGACCGGGCGCAGCCACCGACAGTTGCACCGTCGGATGGGCTGCGGCGAAGGCCTCCAGGGCCGGGAAACGTGTGCCGACCAACAGCAGGCGCGCGGGTGCGAAGCGCTCGAGAAGGGCCGCCAGGGCCTGTTGGGGGGTACGCTGGGAAAAACCGTCGGTCATTGCCAATCCTCGTTCAGGTCGCTCAAGACTAGCGGTCCCAGCCCCGACGGCAAAGAGGCGCAGCATCGCGTCGTGGCTAATTGCTGGCAGAGAGGGAATAGGCGGTCTTTACTCCCAGAGCATCGGTTCTGCACCGATCCCCCTAGGAGAAGCAACGAAAATGAGCATAGTACGCACAGCGATACCCCTGGTTCTGCTCACCAGTGTGTTGACTGGTTGTGCAGGTTTGCAAAAAACCGACTGGCCGAAGTGTGCTGCCGTCGGGGGCGTGGGTGGCGCAGCCCTGGGCGCCATCGAAAGCTCCAGCTGGGCCGGCTGGGGCGCGTTGCTCGGCGGTGGCCTGGCGGCGGGCTACTGCTGGGCCCATGGCGATGGCGACGAAGATGGCGATGGCGTGCCCGACAGCCGCGACAAGTGCCCAGGCACCCCGCGTGGCGTGCAGGTCGATGCCAACGGCTGCCCACCCGAGCCGGTCGCCGTGGTCGAGGAAGTCGTCGTGGTCGAGAAGGAGGAAGTCATCGTCATCCGTGACGTGCACTTCGAGTTCGATTCCGCGCGCCTGACCGCAACCGACAAGGAGCGCCTGAACACCATCGCCACGCGCCTGAAGCAGGAGGCACCCAGCGCTCGCCTGAGCGTGACCGGCCATACCGACAGCGTCGGCTCCGACAGCTACAACCAGAAGCTCTCCGAGCGTCGTGCCCATTCAGTGACCGACTATCTGGTGACCAGCGGCGTACCGCGCAGCAGCTTCGTTTCGGTAGTGGGAGCTGGCGAGACCCAGCCTGTGGCCGACAACGCCACGGCCGATGGCCGCGCCATGAACCGCCGCACCGAGATCAAGATCCAGCGCTGACCGCCCGCGCCCACGTCTTTAGCCGTGGCGTGGGCGCATTCACCGGGGACCTGACCCATGAATACCTTGTCGAAGACGGCTGTGTCGCTGCTGCTGGCCTCCAGCCTGCTGAACGGGTGCGCCACCCACAGTGATGGCAGCGCCCCCCTGAATCAACGGACCTGGCCGGTCTGCAGCCTGCTCGGCGGGCTGGTCGGTGGCGGTCTGGGCGCGATCGAAAGCTCCAGCTGGGCGACCGGTGCCGGTGTTGCCGGAGCCATCGCCGGTGGCCTGATCTGTTACGCCCAGGATGGTGACGAAGATGGCGATGGTGTGTTCGACCGTCGTGATCGCTGCCCGGACACCCCCAAAGGTACGGCAGTCGACCACATGGGCTGCCCGCTCCCGCAGTATCCGCCTTCGACGCCCAAACCTGAGGCCCCAGCACCTGCGCCTGAGGTGATCACCCTCGACGATCAGGGCCAGGTACTGTTTGCGTTCGACTCCGCACAGCTGTCGGCCCCAGCCCAACAGCGCCTGCAAGCGCTGTTGCCGAAACTTGGCGACCCCAGCGTGACGGCCATCAGGGTGATCGGACATACCGATAGCGTAGGCGCCGACCACTATAACCAGGGCCTGTCCGAACGCCGCGCCGCCAGTGTTGCGCAGTACCTGATCGGGCAAGGACTGTCGCCGGCCAAGGTGACCAGTCAAGGTCGCGGTGAAAGCGAGCCGGTGGCCGACAACGACACCGACGAAGGGCGAGCGCAGAACCGACGGGTGGAACTGCATCTGAACTGAATCGCCTCTGGCGCGCGCCCTGGCGCGGCGGTACTGTTGTGCGCACGGCCCGCTCGAACGGGCCGCGCGCACATAACAAAGACAGTACAAAGACAGTCGGGGGGCGGGGTATGAAGTTCATCCTGGGCCTGGGCAAGGCCCTGACGGTGGTTTTCTGGTGGGTGGTGCTGGTCAATCTGTTGATGCCGCAACCCCTGCCGTTCAATCTGCTGATCAATGCGGCAGGCATCACGCTGCTGGGCTTGCATGTGCTGGAGGTGTTGTTCTTCAACGCCAGCCTGCGCGGGCGCAGCCATCGCTGGTTCGATCGCTTGCAGATCCTGCTGACCGGCATCTTCCATGTCATGTCCATTCCCCGTCCGCAGGAGGCTTCGCGCCATGCGTAAGTTGATGTTGCTGGCCGCGCTGGCCACCCCGCTGGCCCAGGCCGAGAGTCTCGAAGTCGCTGCCCATTCGATGCTGCGCCTGCCGAACAAGGCGTCCAGCGTGCACCTGGAGCGCGTGCAGGTGGCTGATTCGGCGACCTTGCTGTTGCCCGCCACGCTCACCGCATTGAAGATCGACCACCTCGAACTGGGCCGTGACGCGCGCATCGCCATCGCTCCGGCGCAAAGCGCCTTGAGCATCGAAGCGAGCAGTGCCGTGCTGGGTGTCGGTAGTGAAATCAGCGCGCCGGGGGCACCGGGCAGCTACGAGCGTGCGGCGCGTCCCGGTCGTGACCTCGACTTGCGCCTGCAAACGCTGGAGGCCGAGCAGCTGTCGATCGACGCCCGTGGCGGCGCCGGGGCACCGGGCTATGCCGGCCTCGATGGCGGCAATGGCACGGCCGGAGGGTGTACCTGGGGCACCGCCAGCCGTGGCGCGAACGGTGACAACGGAGGAAATGGGCATGACGGCGCGGCCGGAGGCCGGATTCGCCTGGCCCTGCCGGCAGACTTCCCGCAGGAGCGTATCCAGGTACGCCTCGATGGTGGTGCGCCGGGCAAGCCGGGCGCTGCCGGCAAGGCCGGGCAGGGTGGTGCGAGCAAGGGGTGCCTGGTGTATCGCACCGAGGCCGGTGCCAACGGTCGTCCGGGCCTGCCAGGGCAACCGGGGCTTGCCGGTACCGCGGGGGAGTTGATTCTGCAGCGGCTTTGACGGGGAGCGTGTTGCGCTCTCAAGCGTTTGCGTTCCCAAGGGCCGCGTTGCGGCCCCGAGTCGATGACTTCAGAGCATGACGCGAGCGCTGGCCACTGCCACCACGGCAATGCCCAGCAGCAGGTTGATCCCCACCATCCGTCGGATCCTGCCCAGCACCCCGGCACCCGCCGGCCAGTCCTCGGCCTGCACCGCAGCGCGCAGTTCCGGCAGCAGCAGTGCCTGCACGCGCAGGAACAAGGCAAACATCACGATCCCGCCGCCCATCATCAGTTGTACATAGCGGGGCGCGGTCTCGAAGCCGGAAAATCGCAGGTGCAACATGCCGATACCACTTATCGCCAGCACCGCTATCGCCAGCCAGACCCATCCGAAGAAGCGTCGGAATACTTCCACCCACAGCCGCAGCCGCGCGGGCCCTTCCAGCGCTGCGACCGTTGCCGGGCGCAGTACCAGCCAGGCGAAGAACATCCCGCCAACCCAGACAAGGGCGGCCAGGACATGCAGTGTGTAGGGCAGGGCAAAGGCAAGCATCCGGATCTCCATGCGGCACAAAGGGCAATAGCGGGGTATGATAGCCGCCCCATGCGAAACACTGAAAATATATCCAGCCCTTCGGGCGCCCGCAGACCATGATCAGCAACGAACTCAAAGCCACCATCCAGGGCGCCTATTCGCGTTTTCTCGAAGCCAAGAGCCTCAAGCCGCGTTACGGCCAGCGCCTGATGATCGCCGAAGTGGCCAAGGTACTCGGCGACATCGCCTGCGATGATGAAGGTCGCCGGGCCGGCGAACCTGCCGTGGTCGCGGTCGAGGCCGGCACCGGTACCGGCAAGACGGTCGCCTACAGCCTCGCCGCGATTCCCGCCGCCAAGGCCGCCGGCAAGCGCCTGGTGATCGCCACCGCCACCGTCGCCCTGCAGGAGCAGATCGTCTTCAAGGACCTGCCCGACCTGATGCGCAACAGCGGCCTGAACTTCAGCTTCGCCCTGGCCAAGGGGCGTGGGCGCTACTTGTGCCTGTCCAAACTCGACGTGCTGCTGCAGGAGGGCCACGCCCAGTCGGCGACCGCCCAGCTGTTCGAAGAAGAAGGCTTCCACATCGAAGTCGACGAGCGCAGCCAGAAGCTGTTCAACAGCATGATCGAGAAACTTGCCGGCAACCGCTGGGACGGCGACCGCGACAGTTGGTCGGAAACCCTCGAGGACCAGGACTGGGCGCGCCTGACCACCGACCACAGCCAGTGCACCGGCCGACATTGCCCGAACTTCCAGCAGTGCGTGTTCTACAAGGCGCGCGAAGGCATGGGCAAGGTCGATGTGATCGTCACCAACCACGACATGGTCCTGGCCGACCTGGCCCTGGGCGGTGGCGCGGTACTGCCCGACCCGCGCGACACGATGTACGTGTTCGACGAAGGCCATCACCTGCCAGACAAGGCCATCGGCCATTTCGCCCATTATTCGCGGCTGCGCTCCACAGCCGACTGGCTGGAGCAGACGGCCAAGAACCTCACCAAGCTGTTGGCCCAGCACCCGTTGCCAGGCGACCTGGGCAAGCTGATCGAGCAGGTGCCGGAGCTGGCGCGGGAAATCCGCACCCAGCAGCAGTTCATGTTCACCCTGTGCGAACAGGTTGCCGATTTCCGGCCCGGTGAAGACATGGAAGGGCGTGATCGCCCGCGCTACCGCTTCGAGGGGGGCGTGGTGCCGGAGCAGATCCGCGAGGTCGGCATCGAGCTGAAAAAGGGCTTCGCCCGCCTCAACGATCTGTTCACCCGGCTTGCCGACCTGTTAAAGGAAGGCATGGACGGTGAGGTCAATATCGGCATCGCCAGCCACCAGGCCGAAGAGTGGTACCCGCTGTTCGGCAGTCTGGTCACCCGTGCCCAGGGCAACTGGGAGCTGTGGACCGCCTTCACCGCCGAAGACCCTGAAGACAGCCCGCCCATGGCGCGTTGGCTGACACTGGCCGAAAGTGGGGCGCTGTTCGATATCGAGGTCAACGCCAGCCCGATTCTCGCTGCCGAGATGCTGCGCCGCAGCCTGTGGAGCGTTGCCCATGGTGCACTGGTCACTTCGGCGACTCTGACTGCGCTGGGCAAGTTCGACCGCTTCCGCATGCGCTCCGGGCTGCCGCGTGATGCGGTGACCTGCGTCGTGCCCAGCCCATTCGTGCATGGCGATGCCGGCTTGCTGCGGGTGCCCGACCTGGGCGCCGACCCGCGCGATGCAGCGGGCCATACTGCGGCGATCATCCGCGAATTGCCGAACATCGTCGAAGAAGCCCGTGGCGCGCTGGTGCTGTTCTCTTCGCGCAAGCAGATGCAGGACGTGTTCGATGGCCTGGACCGCGACTGGCGCAAGCTGGTGCTGATCCAGGGCAACCTGTCCAAGCAGGAGACGCTGAACAAGCACAAGGCCCGGGTCGATGACGGTCAGCACAGCGTGTTGTTTGGCCTGGCCAGTTTCGCCGAGGGTGTCGACCTGCCAGGTGCTTATTGCGAGCACGTGGTCATCGCCAAGATTCCGTTCGCCGTGCCGGACGACCCTGTCGAGGCGGCCCTGGCGGAGTGGATCGAGGCGCGTGGCGGTAACCCGTTCATGGAAATCGCCGTGCCCGACGCCTCCCTGCGCCTGATCCAGGCCTGCGGTCGTCTGCTGCGTACCGAGCAGGACCGTGGTGTCATCACCTTGCTCGATCGACGCCTGGTCACCCAGCGCTACGGCAAGGCTATTCTCAATGCGCTGCCGCCCTTCCGGCGGGAGATCCAGTAACGGCCGGAGCATGATGCCCGGCCCGTTGTCCATGACTCGACCAGGTCCATGAGGGCCTTGAAGGAGAGCCACGTCCACATGATCCGCCGTACCTTGCCCGTCGTTTTCACCTTGTTGTTCAGTACCCCGTTGCTGGCAGCCCAGCAGACGTTGTTCAGCTTCGTGCGCCCGACTTCGGTCGTCACCGTGACCACCGAAGACACGGGGATGCCGCAGTACAACGCGGAGCAAACAGCCGAAGGCGAAGTGCTGCGGCGCGTGGTATTCAACCCGGTGGAGCGCCCGACCTTGCGCCTCAGCCCGCAGTCAGGGACCTGGGACTGGTCGACAGGGCAGTTTCTGACGCTACGCCTGCAAAGTGCGATGGACTGGGCCTTGACCGTGGATGTCACGCTGCTGGGCAGCGATGGGCGTACGCTCACCAGCCGCATCGACCTGCCAGCGGGCCCGGCGCAAACGGTGATGGTGCCGCTCAAGGCCAGTTCGCCGTTGAGTCAGGGCATGCGTGCCGGTCCGCCGATGCCTTGGACGTACGAAGGGCAACGCGTGCTGTTGACCAGCAGCACGGGCGAGGTAGATCTCAAACAGGTGGTTTCGATCAGCCTGAGCATTCCCCGACCCAAGGTCGCGCAGAACCTGCTGATCGAAAAGGTCGGGATACAGGATGATGACCAGGCATACCGGGCGGCCTACGGCGATTTGATCGATGCCTATGGCCAGTCCACCCGAGGTCGCTGGCCGGAAAAAATCGTCAACGATGAGCAACTCAAGGCCGCCGATGCCCGTGAGCGCCAGCAACTCAAGGCCTGGCTGGCCGAGCGCGAGAAGCAGAAACTGGACACGTACGGCGGCCTGGTGGCCGGACCGACCTTCGAAGCCACCGGCTTCTTCCGCACTGAAAAGCGCGACGGCCGCTGGTTCCTGGTGACCCCGCAGGGGCACCCTTTCTACTCGCTGGGCGTCAACGCGGTGGCCGCCGATGGCGGGCGCACCTACGTCGCGGGCCGAGAATCGATGTTCAAAGGGTTGCCTGGGGAGGGCGATCCGCTCGCGGCGTTCTATGGCCAAGGCAACAATGACGACGGTAATGCGTCTTCCCAAGGGCGTGGCTTCAAGCAAGGGCGTTGGTATGACTTCTATGCTGCCAACCTGCAGCGCACCTATGCCAAGCCCTGCGCCCCGGCGCCCGAGGGGCAGCCTCCGGTGGACTGCCCGGCCGCCGGTGTCGATGCCGAACGCTGGCAGGTGCACAGCCTCGATCGTTTGCAGGCCTGGGGGTTCAACACCCTGGGGAACTGGAGCGATCCGGCCCTGAGCCAGGCCAGGCGCGTGCCGTACACCCTGCCGCTGTCGATCGTCGGTGACTATGCCAGTATCAGCACCGGCATGGACTGGTGGGGGCGCATGCCCGACCCGTTCGACCCGCGATTTGCCATGGCTACAGAACGTGCGGTGGCCATTGCCGCGCGGGATCATCGCGACGACCCGTGGCTGATCGGTTATTTCGCGGACAACGAGCTGGCCTGGGCGGCGCCGGGCGATGATCCCAAGGCACGGTATGGCCTGGCTTACGGCACCTTGCGCCTGACCACCGATGTGCCGGCCAAACGCGCCTTCCTCAAGCAGTTGCGTGACAAGTACCGAAACCAGGAGGGGCTGTCGAAGGCGTGGGGTATCGAACTGAAAGCCTGGGAGCTCATGGAGGACCCCGGTTTCGAGGCGCCACTGCCCAACCCTGAGCACCCGGAAATCGAGCGTGACTATCAGTACTTCCAACAGGTGTTTGCACAGACTTACTTCAAGACCATCTCCGATGCGCTGAAATGGCATGCGCCCAACCATTTGTTGCTGGGTGGACGCTACGCGGTCAGTACACCTGAGGCAGTGAAGGCCTGTGCCGAGTTCTGCGATGTGCTCAGTTTCAACTTCTATACCCTCAAGCCCGAGGACGGCTACGACTTCGCCCGGTTGGCCGAGCTGGACAAGCCGGTGCTGGTCTCGGAGTTCCAGTTCGGCTCCCGTGACCGTGGCCCGTTCTGGCCAGGGCCGCTCGAGGTCGCGCGTGAAGAGGACCGTGGGCCTGCCTACGGCAATTTCCTCAAGGCAGCGCTCGCTCAACCGATGATCGTGGGTGCTCACTGGTTCCAATACCTCGACCAGCCAGCCAGCGGGCGTCTGCTCGACGGGGAAAATGGGCATCTGGGCCTGGTCGGTATTACCGACGTGGCCTATCCGGGGTTTGTCGAGGCGGTAAGGCGGAGCAACCAGCAGGCGTTGGAGCAATTGCGCAGGGGGCTTGAGGTCATGGCGCCCTGAGCACAGCAGTTGGGTTCCGGCCAGTACTGGCCGCCTAACCTCTGGGGTTTTGCTTACAACCTTCCAGCCACATTCAGTAGGCAAACCCGCCAACTACTGAAACAATGCACGACTTTGTGAGACAGGTCGTACGGAGAGTAGGCGGGTGCAGATCCAGGGCCACTATGAGCTGAAGTTCGAAGCGGTGCGCGACGCGTTTGCCGCATTGTTCGATGATCCCCAGGAGCGTGGCGCGGCGCTGTGCATCCAGGTTGGTGGCGAAACCGTCATCGATCTGTGGGCCGGCAGCGCCGACAAGGACGGCCAGCAGGCGTGGCACAGCGATACCATCGCCAACCTGTTTTCCTGCACCAAGACCTTCACTGCTGTGACTGCGCTGCAATTGGTGGGTGAGGGCAAGCTGGCCCTGGACGTGCCGGTGACCCGTTACTGGCCGGAGTTTGGCCAGGCGGGCAAGGACGGCATTACCCTGCGCCAGTTGCTGAGCCACCGCGCCGGCCTGCCGGCAATCCGTGAGTTGTTGCCGGCCGAGGCCCTCTACGACTGGCAGGTCATGGTCGACGCCCTGGCGGCCGAAACGCCGTGGTGGACCCCTGGCAGCGAGCATGGCTATGCCGCCATCACCTATGGCTGGCTGATCGGCGAACTGATCCGCCGCGCCGATGGCCGTGGCCCTGGTGACTCGATCGTCGCCCGCACTGCGCGCCCGTTGGGGCTGGATTTTCATGTGGGGCTGGCCGATGAGGAGTTCCACCGCGTGGCGCATATCGCCCGTGGCAAGGGTAATCCTGGTGATGCCGCAGCCCAGCGTTTGCTGCAGGTGACCATGCGCGAGCCTGAGGCGTTGTCGACCCGTGCTTTCACCAATCCGCCAGCGATCCTCACCAGCACCAACAAACCCGAGTGGCGCCGCATGCAGCAACCGGCTGCCAATGGCCACGGCAATGCCCGCAGCCTGGCGGGCTTCTATGCCGGCCTGCTCGATGGCAGCCTGCTGGAATCCGAACTGCTCGATGAACTGACCCGCGAGCATAGCCTTGGGCAGGATCGCACCCTGTTGACCCAGACCCGTTTTGGCCTGGGCTGCATGCTCGACCAGCCGGATGTCGCCAACGCCACCTTCGGCTTGGGTGCTCGGGCTTTCGGTCATCCGGGGGCGGGTGGATCGGTCGGTTTCGCCGACCCCGAGCACGACGTGGCCTTCGGTTTCGTCACCAATACCCTTGGCCCCTACGTATTGATGGACCCCCGTGCGCAGAAACTGGTGCGGGTACTGGGTAGTTGCCTTTGATCGGGTAATGCGGGTAATGCCCGATTCCTTTGACTATCCTCAATGCCAACGCCTCGTGTGTGTGGGCAAAATTTCTTTCTAATTCATGGTGTATCGCTGATGTCTTCACAAAAAACCTTAGCACTTGCCCTGTGCCTGGCCATGACCGGCTGCGCCAGCCACTCCCAGGACGCTTCGAAGGACGGCGGCCTCAGCTGGTGGCCCTTCGGTTCGGACAAGGTTGCCGAACAGGACGTGAAGGACGCGGTGACCGAAAAGGTCGTCCAAGCCGATGCGAAGTCTGAAAGCAGCAGCCGCTGGTGGTGGCCGTTCGGCTCGAGCGACAAGCAGGCCGAGGCGCCGGCAGTGCCCAAGATCGACCAGAAGGCTACCCAGGCCTGGCTGGACGAGTACGAACCGAAGCTGCGCGAGGCCGCCAAAGACAGCAAGCTTGAAATCGAGCGTCGTGACAACGTGCTTGCGGTGACCCTGCCGGTCGACGGCTCCTACAACCCGGACCGCCCGAACATGCTGCTGCCGTCTTCTCTGGGCCCGATCACCCGTGTGGCCAAGATCGTCGAAGGCGACCCGAAGACTGCCGTGCTCGTACTTGGCCATGCCGATACCAGCGGTGTCGCCGTCGCCAACCAGAAGCTCAGCCTCGAGCGTGCCGCGTCGGTCTCGGCGATCTTCCGCTTGAGCGGCTTGCAGCGTGACCGCCTGACCCTCAAGGGCATGGGCGCCGTGATGCCACGCGCGGCCAATGACAGCGTCGAGGGGCGAGCCCTGAACCGCCGTGTGGAAATGCTGCTGACCCCGCAGAACACCATGGTCGCCTTGCTGGCCAAGTACCAGCAGGCAGCCCCGGCACCGGTACCTGCGGCGATGGTTGCCACCCAGGATGCCAAGGCACCCGCCAAGGCCGCTGATGCCAAGCCCGCCGCGAAGAAGACTGTTGCCAAGGCTGCAGCCAAGCCCGCTGCGAAAAAGCCTGTCGCCAAGGCTGCAGCCAAGCCGGCCGCGAAAAAGCCAGCAACCAAGCCCGCAGCCAAGAAAGCGGCGCCTGCTGCCGACAAGAAAGTCGCCGCCAACAGCCCTGCGAAGACCAATTGATCGTCTAAGGAAACGCAGCCATGACTCAATCCCTGGCCGACATGCGGCGCGACTACACCCGTGATGGCCTGGCCGAGGCCCAGGCACCGGGTGAGCCGTTCGCGCTGTTTCACCATTGGTTCGGCGACGCGGTGAAGACCGAACAGCCGCCTGTCGAGGCCAATGCCATGACCCTTGCCACGGTTGACGGTGAAGGGCGTCCGCATTGTCGGGTGCTGTTGCTCAAGGGGCTCGATGAGCGCGGATTCACGTTCTTCACCAACTATGAAAGCGCCAAAGGCCAGCAATTGCTGGTCAATCCGTTCGCTGCGATGACGTTCTTCTGGCCGGCGCTCGAGCGCCAGGTGCGCATCGAAGGGCGAGTGGAAAAAGTCAGCGCAAAAGAGTCGGACGACTACTACCAGGTACGTCCTCTGGGCAGTCGGCTGGGGGCCTGGGCCTCGCCACAGAGCCGAGTGATCGCCGATCGCGCAGCGCTCGAAGGTTTGGTCAAGGCTACCGAGGCGCGGTTCTCCGACACTCAGCCGCATTGCCCGGACCATTGGGGTGGTTACCGCTTGCTACCTGAGCGGATCGAGTTCTGGCAGGGGCGCTCCAGCCGCTTGCACGATCGCCTCAATTACCGGCTGGTCGATGGTCAGTGGCAGCGAGAGCGGTTGGCTCCGTGATTGCCAGGGGGCCGCTTGCGGCCCTCGCCATTACCCGGTACGGCTTGATCTTCATCCCGTCTTCAGCGGCGAAAACACAGTCCAGCGCCCCCTGTCATTGCGACGATGAAGTAATCCACGACTATTCTTGGTCTCATTGGTGAAGTGGGCGGCAAGCTGCTTGGCGCCTGTACTCGAGCTGAATGAAAACAATTTAATAACGTTTGTGTCGTGACACCCATCCACACGGGGAGTCTAATAGACACCTGACTTATGGAGATTCCCCATGCGTAAATCCGTTTTGATGGTGGCAAGCTTCACCACCATGGCGCTGTTGCTCGGTGGCTGCCAGTCCAGCCTGACCGGTGACAGTTACTCTCGAGATGAAGCCCGTCGCGTGCAGACTGTGCGCATGGGCACGATCGAATCCCTGCGCCCGGTCAAGATCGAGGGTACCAAGACTCCGATCGGCGGTGGCGCCGGTGCCATTGTCGGTGGCGTCGCGGGCAGCGCCGTAGGGGGTGGTCGCGGCAGTATCGTTGCTGCGGTGATCGGTGCCGTGGCCGGTGGCCTGGCAGGCTCGGCCGCTGAAGAAGGCCTGACCCGCACCCAAGGCGTTGAAATTACCGTTCGTGAAGACGACGGCAGCATGCGCGCCTATGTGCAGCAAGTGCAGCAGAACGAGATCTTCCGCGTTGGTGAACGTGTGCGCATCATGACCGTCGATGGCACCAGCCGCGTCACTCACTGATTTCGCAGCGCAAAGAAAACCCCGATCCGGCGAGGCCGGTCGGGGTTTTTTTGTGCCTGATGCTATCAGCTGGTTGCAACCGATACTTGTCGCTTGCGGCTGGCCGCCGCAGTCACGGCATAGCCGATCAACGCCGCGAAGAGCGAGCCGGTGAGGATGCCCATGCGGTCCTCCCCGGCATACTCGCTGACACCGGATGGGAAGGCCAGGGAGCCAACGAACAGGCTCATGGTGAAACCGATACCGCACAGAATCGCGACGCCAAACACCTGGCCCCAGTTGGCGCCCGCGGGCAGGGCGGCCAGGCGCAGCTTGATGGCCATCCAGGTCAGGCCGAACACACCAACCGTCTTACCCAGCAGCAATCCGATGGCGATGCCCATGGGCACCGAATGCGTGAAGCTCTCCGCGCTGGCATTGGTCAGCGATACTCCAGCATTGGCGAACGCGAACAGCGGCAGGATCGCGTAGGCCACCCAGGGGTGTAGCGCGTGCTCCAGGGTGAGCAGTGGAGAGGCATTTTTCTTGTCGCCGGTGCCCAGGGGAATGAACATTGCCAGCGCCACGCCGGCGAGGGTGGCATGGACGCCGCTCTTCAGCACGCAGACCCAAAGGACCAGCCCGACGATCAGGTACGGCGCAAGCTTCTTCACCCCGAGGCGGTTCATGCCCAGCAGCGCCAGCAGACAAGCTCCGGCAAGCATCAATGCCATGTTCGAAAGCTCGCCGGAATAGAACAGGGCGATGATGATGATCGCGCCGAGGTCGTCGATGATCGCCAGGGTCATCAGGAACAATTTGAGCGATACCGGCACACGCTTGCCGAGCAGCGCCAGCACGCCAAGGGCGAACGCGATGTCGGTGGCGGTAGGGATGGCCCAGCCAGCCAGTGTGGCGGGGTTGTCACGGTTGATGAACCAGTAGATCAGCGCCGGTACCAGCATGCCGCCGACCGCCGCAGTGGCAGGAAGAATGATCTGCGAGGGCTTGGACAACTGGCCTTCGAGTACCTCGCGCTTGACCTCCAGGCCGATCAGCAGGAAGAACAGTGCCATCAGGCCATCGTTGATCCACAACAGCAGCGGCTTGGCGATCTGCAGGGCGCCGATCTGCACCGCGACAGGAACGTCGAGAAAGCCCATGTACAGGTGCGACAGGGGTGAGTTGTTGACGATCAGGGCAATGACCGCCGCGATGATGAGCAGCAGGCCGCTGGCAGACTCCAGCTGCAGGAAACGATTGATAAGGCTGCGCACGGGCGAGCGTCTCCAGTACGTATTTGAACGGAACGGGCGTACACCCTAACGTGCGGCGATATTCTTTAAAACAAAAACTATATTCTTTTTTGTTATAAATGATTGCGCTTTGGCTATCTGACTCCTGGGCGGAGGTATCCCTCTGGATTCCAGGAATATTCAGCCAACTGCCGAGCCGTTTTACCGTTGAAATCTGTGCTGCAACGCTTTTCTTCGAAACAGGCGTCACGGAGGGGGAGTTGGGGACTGCGCATTGGCCTACATCCTGCTCGGATCGTTCCCCCGCTCTCTACAGAATTGGGTGTCTGCCTTCCAAGAACATGGCTGGTGAAATTTCAAAAAAACTCACTAATTCTCTGATTTTATTGGCTAATTATTTCAAGGAAACCTAACTGTAATGCGCTCCCAACAGGCTCTGCTGCCACCGATCGGCTGTGGTCCGGCGGTAGAAAACCATTACTTTGGGAGAAGTTGCATGAACGCTATTCACCGCCTGGCAAGCTGTCGTTTCGGCTTTGCTGCGGGCGCTCTGGGATTGATGGTCAGCACCCAGGCATCAGCCGGTACCGTTACAACCGATGGGGCTGATATCGTCATCAAGACCAAGGGGGGGCTTGAAGTTGCCACGACCGACAAGCAATTCGCTTTCCAGATAGGTGGCCTGTTGCAGGCTGACTACAGTGAGTTCGACGGTATCTATAGCAAGAATGGCAAGCGCGCGAACGAGGCTTTCCTGCGTCGTGCCAGATTGGAGCTCAATGGCAAGGCCTATGGTGATTGGTCCTATGAGTTCTCCATCGATTTCGCCGACGACGGTGCGACGTCCTGGAAGGAAGCCTCTGTCAGCTACCTGGCGCTGGAGCCGGTGACGATCAAGTTGGGGCGTTTTGATCCCGACTTCGGGCTGGAGCAAGCTACCAGTTCCAAATGGACAACCGCCATGGAGCGTAGCCTGCTCGGCGATCTGGCCCCGTGGGTAGCCGACCATGCAGACGGCATGGGCGTGCAATTGAGCGCCAGCACCGATCTGTTCTATGGCGTCGCCAGTGTCAATCGCCCCAAGGGGCAGGAAGACAAGAACGGCAAGAACACCAATATCTATAACCTCCGCGCCGTCGTCGCGCCCTGGGCCGAGCCTGGCAATGTGCTGCATTTTGGTGTCGATTACGCCATGAGTGATATGGACAAGGTTGCCAGCAACGGCCGTATCCGTTCACGCCTGGGCGCGCGCGCAACCTCCGAGGACGCTGTCAACGGCAACCGCGTGGACCTTGCTCCCGGTGTTGCCGGAGCCTACGACGGTGATGCGGTCTGGGGGCTGGAAGCCGCCTGGGCGCGGGGGGCTTTTTCGGTGCAGGCCGAGTACCTGCGCCGGGATCTTGATGCAGTATCGGATACCAGGCGCAATGATCGAAAAGCTGAGGGGTACTACGGCCAGTTGGCCTACACCCTCACTGGCGAGCCTCGGGGTTACAAACTCAACGGTGGCAAGTTCGACAAGGTCAAGCCGTCCGACAAGCAACTGGGGGCATGGGAGGTCTTCTACCGCTTCGATGCCGCGCGAGTCGAAGAGCGCGGTTACCTGGGTAACCGGGCGAAGCTGCACACCTTGGGCGTCAACTGGTATGTAAATGATCAGGTCAAGGTTTCGGCCAATTATGTGAAAACAAACGTCGATGGCATCAGCAACCAGGCCGGTGATGACTCTGGCGACGCCGTGGCGATGCGCCTGCAGTATGTTTTCTGAGGCCTGGACCAGACATGTAGCAGCCCCGGTGCTCCGGGGCTTGCCTGACCGCGAGGAATACCATGATCCGCTTCTGCACTACCGTTTTGGCGCTGTTTCTGCTCTGTGCCCAAGCCCGAGCCGATGGCGAGCCTGTCCGCATCGGACAGCTGCTGGAGGTCAGCATCGAGCAGGTGCACCCAACCCAGGCTGTCATCGGATTCGACCAGATCTATTACAAGCTGGGTCGTTATGCCGCCGAGCCGAAAAGAGCCTTCGATGACTATTGTGAAGTCAACGGGCAGGGCGAGGCTCGTGCGGTGGGCAAAGGCGCCGAGTTGAGCAATCTTGACAGCTTTGTCTGTGAGGCCGCCATAGGTACTCGCAAGGCCGACATGAAGACGGTCGTCGTCGGCCCGGGCGGGCGCCTTTATCTCACCGATGGTCACCATGGTTTCACCAGCCTCGCCGAGTGGGCCGGTCGTGGCTTGAAGGTCTGGGTGAGAGTTACCGACGATTTCAGCGACAGCACCGACCTTGCGCAGTTCTGGCAGCGCATGCAGCAGGCCCGCAAGACCTGGCTGCGCGATGCTGACGGCAAACCGATCAAACCTGCCCAGCTACCCGCCCATGTTGGCTTGAGTGATATGGCCGATGACCCGTATCGGTCCCTGGTGTACTTCGCCCGCAAGGTTGGCTACGACAAGCCGCGCTCCGGTGACGTGGCGCCTGAGTTTCTCGAATTTTACTGGGGCAACTGGCTGCGGGGAACGTTGCCGCTGGCAGCTTTCGATCTTGATGAGCGCAGCGGTTATCGGCAGGCGGTTGCCGCAGCCGCCAGGTTGATGGTGACGCTGGCCCCGGACGAGGTTGTTGGCGACAGCGGCTTCACTGCGCGCCAACTGGGCGGTTATCACAGCGTTGACCGCAAGGAACTGGACAAGACTGCGAGCCGCAAGCTGGGCTATGTGGCCGAGTACCGCAAGAACCGCAGTACTCGGCAATAGCCCGTGCAACTGGCCTGGCTCGGGGCGTCAGGCCTTGATTCCCAGTATGTCGCGCGCGACCGCTTCGGCGATCCGAATGCCATCGACGCCCGCCGACAGGATGCCGCCGGCATAGCCTGCCCCTTCACCGGCCGGGAACAGCCCTTTGAGGTTCAGGCTCTGGTAGTCCTCGCCACGGGTAATGCGCAGTGGCGACGAGGTACGTGTCTCGATGCCGGTCAGCACTGCATCGTGCAGGTTGTAGCCCTTGATCTGGCGATCGAAGGCCGGTAGCGCTTCGCGAATCGCCTCGATGGCGAAGTCTGGCAGGCTGGGAGCCAGGTCACCGAGAGTGACGCCTGGTTTGTAGGAAGGTTCGACGCTGCCCAGCGCCGTGGACGCACGACCTGCGACGAAATCGCCGACCAGTTGCGCCGGCGCCTGGTAGTTGCTGCCGCCCATGACATAGGCGTGGGCTTCCAGGCGCTCCTGCAACTCGATGCCGGCCAGCGGGCCGCCCGGATAGTCACGCTCAGGGTCGATGCCCACGACGATGCCAGAGTTGGCATTGCGCTCATTGCGCGAATACTGGCTCATGCCGTTGGTGACTACGCGCCCCGGCTCGCTGGTGGCGGCGACCACGGTACCGCCCGGGCACATGCAGAAGCTGTAGACCGAGCGGCCATTCTTGGCGTGGTAGACCAGCTTGTAGTCGGCGGCGCCGAGTTTCGGGTGCCCGGCATACTTGCCCAGGCGCGCCTTGTCGATCAGCGATTGCGGGTGCTCGATACGGAAGCCCACCGAGAAGGGCTTGGCCTCCATGAACACGCCCCTGGCGTGGAGCATACGGAAGGTGTCGCGGGCACTGTGCCCCAGGGCCAGCACCACATGGCGCGAGTGCAGCTGTTCGCCGCTTTCCAGAACGACGCCGGTGAGCTGTTCGCCATCGACCAGCAGGTCGGTGACCTTCTCCTGGAAGCGGATTTCACCGCCCAGGGCAATGATCTCCTCGCGCATCTTCTCGACCATGCTGGTCAGGCGGAAGGTGCCGATGTGCGGCTTGTTGATGTAGAGGATCTCCTCCGGTGCGCCTGCCTTGACGAATTCTTCGAGCACCTTGCGGCCATGGTGCTGCGGGTCCTTGATCTGGCTGTACAGCTTGCCGTCGGAGAAGGTGCCGGCGCCGCCTTCGCCGAACTGCACGTTGGATTCGGGGTTGAGCACGCTCTTGCGCCACAGGCCCCAGGTATCCTTGGTGCGCTGGCGTACTTCCTTGCCGCGCTCGAGCACGATCGGCTTGAAGCCCATCTGCGCCAGCAGCAGGCCTGCAAAGATGCCGCACGGGCCGAAGCCGACCACGATCGGACGTTGCTGAAGATCGGCCGGGGCATGCCCGACGAACTTGTAGCTGACGTCCGGCGCCACGCTGATATTGCGATCATCGGCGAACCTGTGCAGAAGCTCGGCTTCGTTGCTGGCTTCAAGGTCGATGGTGTAGATGAACAGCAGTTCGCTGTTCTTCTTGCGTGCGTCGTAGCTGCGCTTGAACAGGTTGAAGCCGAGCAGTTGCTCGTCGCGGATCCCCAGGCGCTGGACGATAGCCTCGCGCAAGGCTTCGTCGGGATGGTCCAGGGGCAGCTTCAGTTCGGTGATTCGTAGCATGGCAGGGTCCAGTATCCCGGCCATGGGGCGGCCGGCGGCTTTACTCAAACCGCCAAGTATAAGCTGTTCGCCGCCCCGACTGGCAGGATAAAAGTACCCGATGATCAGTTGTCGCGCGCACCGCCGTAGTAAGCACAGCCTTGCAGGGCCTGGCCATCGATGCGCAGTTCGGCGCGCAGGTGACGTACGGCGCCAGTGCCAGGCTCCACGCAGCGCTGCGGCGCGACCCACAGCTCGACGCGCTGGCCGTTGGCTTCGCTGGACAGGCTCAGGCCGCCGCCGGGCATCTGCTCTTCGAGGAACGGCAGCGGCAGCGGATCCTTGCCTTCACGGTTGATCACCATGCCCTTGCCGCTGGCCTTGATGTCCCAGTCGGGTGCATGCCCGCCAGCACGCAGGGTCAGTTGCTTGAAGTTGGGGTCTTCGCAGGCACTGGCCGAGGCTTCGACTCGGTACAGCCGGGTAACGTCCAGCTGGCCGTCACTGTTGGCCTCGCGACTGCCGGCCAGGCGCCCACGGATATCGGCGAACAGCATTGTCTTGGGGCCACTGGCGAGGTTGGCGGCTTCCTGCAGGATGCCGGTTCCAGCGGCATCCTTGACCACGAAGCGACGTGCCTCGCTGCAGGGCTTGAACAGCAACTGACTATTGGCTGCACTGAGTTCGCCTTGCATGCGGGTAGTGCCGACGTTCGGGTCGCTCGGTTGTTCGGCGAGCATCTGGCAGCCGGCGAACAGGGGCAGCAGGGCGGCGAGCAGCAGGGAAGGGGTGAGACGCATCGTGCAGACTCCGGGGTCGCGGGTATCGAGGGGAGTCACGTTACCCAGCGAGCGTTGGCTTCACAAGGGTCATCACCCAGTGTCGTATTTCGCGGGATCATGAAAAAAGGGCCCGCAGGCCCTTTGATCATTCAACCACCCAGGTACGCGTCACGCACCTTCGGATCGGTCAGCAATGCCTCACCAGTCCCTTGCATCACCACCTTGCCGTTCTCCAGCACGTAGGCGCGGTCGGCGATCTTCAGTGCCTGGTTGGCGTTCTGCTCTACCAGGAACACCGTCACGCCATCACGGCGCAGTTGTTCGATGATGTCGAAGATCTGCTGGATGATGATCGGCGCCAGGCCCAGCGACGGCTCGTCGAGCAGCAGCAGCTTGGGTTTGCTCATCAGCGCGCGGCCGATGGCCAGCATCTGCTGCTCGCCACCGGACATGGTGCCGCCGCGCTGGGTGAAGCGCTCCTTCAGGCGCGGGAACAGTTGCAGGACCTTGTCCTTCTGCTCCTGGTAATCGCCCTTGTCGGTGAAGAAACCGCCCATGGCCAGGTTTTCCTCGACAGTCAGGCGGGCGAACACGCGGCGGCCTTCCGGCACCACCGCGATGCTCTTGCGCATGATGTGCGAGGAGGGCTGGCCGACCAGCTCTTCGCCCAGGTACTTGATGCTGCCGCTGTGTGCCTGTGGCGAGCCGCACAGGGTCATCAGCAGGGTCGACTTGCCGGCGCCGTTGGCGCCGATCAGCGTGACGATCTCGCCCTGGTTGATTTCCACGTTGACGCTGTGCAGCGCCTGGATCTTGCCGTAGAAAGTGGAAACGTTCTCGAACTTCAGCATTTACGCTTCCCCCAGGTAGGCCTTGATCACATCAGGGTTGCCGCGGATTTCCTCCGGCGTGCCATCGGCCAGGGGTGTGCCCTGGTTGATCACCACGATGTGGTCGGAAATGCTCATCACCAGTTTCATGTCGTGCTCGATCAGCAGCACGGTCACGTTGTGGGATTCGCGCAGGTAGCCGATGAGGGCCTTGAGGTCTTCGGTTTCCTTGGGGTTCAGGCCTGCTGCCGGTTCGTCGAGCATGATGATCCGTGGCTGGGTCATCATGCAGCGGGCGATTTCCAGGCGGCGCTGCTGGCCGTAGGCGAGGGTGCCGGCGGTACGGTTGGCGAACTCGGTCAGGTTGACCTTCTCCAGCCAGTACTGGGCCCGCTCCATGGCTTCCTTCTCGCTGCGGCGGAACGCCGGGGTCTTGAACAGGCCGGCGAAGAAGTTGGTGTTCAGGTGGCGGTGCTGGGCGATCAGCAGGTTTTCCAGCGCGGTCATTTCCTTGAACAGACGTACGTTCTGGAAGGTCCGCACCACGCCCTTGCGGGCGATCTGGTGGCCGGCCAGGCCCTGGATCGGCTGACCGTCGAGCAGGATGGTGCCGCCACTTGGCTTGTAGAAGCCGGTCAGGCAGTTGAACACCGTGGTCTTGCCGGCACCGTTCGGGCCGATCAGGGCGACCACCTGTTTTTCCTTGACGGTCAGGCCCACGCCATTGACCGCCAACAAGCCGCCGAAGCGCATGCTCAGGCCGCTGACTTGCAGAATTTCGCGGCTCATCGACGCAGCTCCATGTGTGGACGTTGCATAGGCAGCAGGCCTTGCGGACGCCAGATCATCATCAACACCATCAGCGCACCGAACATCAGCATCCGGTATTCGCTGAACTCACGCATCAGCTCAGGCAGCAGGATCATCACGATGGCCGCGAGAATCACGCCCAACTGAGAGCCCATGCCGCCAAGCACGACGATGGCGAGGATGATCGCCGACTCGATGAAGGTGAACGACTCCGGCGTCACCAGGCCCTGGCGCGCAGCGAAGAAGCTGCCGGCGAAACCTGCGAAGCAGGCGCCCAGGGTGAAGGCCGAGAGCTTGATCACGGTAGGGTTCAGGCCCAGCGCGCGGCAGGCGATCTCGTCTTCGCGCAGCGCTTCCCAGGCACGCCCGATCGGCATGCGCAGCAGGCGGTTGATCACGAACAGCGCGAGCAATGCCAGCAGCAGGGCGACCAGGTAGAGGAAGATGACCTTGTTGATCGAGTTGTATTCCAGCCCGAAGAACTCATGGAAGGTCTGCATGCCCTCTGCCGCACGGCGTTCGAAGGTGAGCCCGAAGAACTCGGGTTTGGGGATGTTGCTGATGCCGTTGGGGCCGCCGGTCCAGTCGGTGAGGTTACGCAGGAACAGGCGAATGATTTCGCCGAAGCCGAGCGTGACGATCGCCAGGTAGTCGCCGCGCAGGCGCAGTACCGGGAAGCCGAGCAGGAAACCGAAGGTTGCGGCCATGAGGCCCGCGATCGGCAGGCAGACCCAGAAGCTCCAGCCCAGGTAGTGCGAGAGCATGGCGTAGCTGTAGGCACCGACGGCGTAGAAACCGACGTAACCCAGGTCGAGCAGGCCGGCCAGGCCGACCACGATGTTCAGGCCCAGGCCCAGCAACACGTAGATCAGGATCAGGGTGGCGATGTCGACCGCGCCGCGCGAGCCGAAGAACGGCCAGATCAGGGCGGCCACGATCAGGCCCAGGATGATCCAGCGCTGGGTCTTGGGCAGGGTCAGGAAGTTGCTTACCGAAGGCGGGATCAGTTTGCGATCGGAACGCCCGCCCATCACTGAGCTCCACTGCTTGTCGAACAGCACACGCAGGAACATCAGTATCGAACACACGGCAATGATGCTGATGGTGAAGCTGCCCTGGCTGTGCACGATCAGGCTGATGCCATCGATGCTCAGCTTCAGGCCCAGCACCGGGAAGGCGACGGCCCAGACCAGCAAGGCGCTGAAGAACGCCTGTTTGAGATTTCTGTTCATACTTTTTCAACCTCCGGACGGCCCAGGATGCCGGTCGGCCGGAACAGCAAGACGAGAACCAACAAGCCAAACGCCACCACATCCTTGTACTGGTCGCCGAAGATGTCGGCGCCGAAGGCTTCGGCCACACCCAGCACCAGCCCGCCGAGCATGGCGCCCGGGATGCTGCCGATGCCGCCCAGAACCGCTGCGGTGAAGGCTTTAAGGCCTACCAGGAAGCCGGCGTTGGGGTTGATCACCCCGTACTGCATGCTCAGCAGCACGGCCGCCACGGCTGCCAGGGCGGCGCCGATGACGAAGGTCAGGGCAATGATGTTGTTGGTGTTGATGCCCAGCAGGTTGGCCATCTTGATGTCCTCGGCGCAGGCGCGGCAGGCGCGGCCCAGACGGGAACGGGAGATGAACAGGGTCAGGCAGGTCATGGCCACCAGCGTGACGACGAATACCAGCACCTGCATGTAGGACACCAGCACTTCCTCCGCACCGCCCGGGCCGAACGAGAAGGCGCCCGGAATCAGGTTGGGGATGGATTTGTCCTTGGAGTCCTGCGACAGGAGCACGGTGTTCTGCAGGAAGATCGACATGCCGATGGCGGAAATCAGCGGGATCAGGCGGTTGCTGTTACGCAGCGGCCGGTAGGCGACCCGTTCGATGCTGTAGCCGTAGGCACTGGTCACGCAGATGGTTGCGACGAAGGCCACGGTCATGAGGATCGGCAGCGAGTGGATACCCATCATGGCCAGGCCCGCGAGGGCGATGAAGGCCACATAGGATCCGATCATGTACACCTCGCCGTGGGCGAAGTTGATCATCCCGATGATGCCGTACACCATCGTGTAACCGATGGCGATCAAGGCATAGGTGCTGCCGATGGTCAATCCATTAACCAGTTGTTGGAAGAAATGGTAGATCTCAGGCATTACAGCGCTCCTAAAAACCTGATTTGCATTTCGCTGGCGGGCGATGGGCCCGGCCCGTTTCGTGGTCTTCGCCAAGTCAGTGGGCACAGCCAGGAAACCGCGGGTGACGGTTTTAAGATTTTCAGGTGAACCGGCTCCCGGATCGCGGGAATCAGGTCCATGAACCTCGTAAAACAAAGCCCACTGCTCGCACAGTGGGCTTCTCGGTCAGCTATTAGTCACGCAGTTACTGAGGGGAGACTTCGGTCTTCGGCTTGCCGAAGTGCCATTCGTAGACCACGAACTTGAAGTCTTTCAGGTCACCTTTCTCGTCGTAGGACAGCTCGCCGGTCGGGGTCTTGAACTTGCCGGCGTGGATGGCGGCTGCCACCTTGTCGGTGTCTTCGGACTTGGCGGCTTCGATACCCTTGGCGATCAGCTCGACAGCGGAGTAGGCCGGGAACACGAACGGACCGCTAGGATCCTTGCCGTCAGCCTTGATGGCGTCGACGATTGCCTTGTTCTCAGGATCAGCGTCGAACGACTTCGGCAGGGTGACCAGCAGGCCTTCCGAAGCGCCCTGGGCGATCTGCGAGATGGAGTCGTTGCCGACACCTTCCGGACCCATGAACTTGGCTTTCAGGCCCTTCTCTTGCGCCTGGCGCAGGATCAGGCCCAGCTCTGGGTGGTAGCCACCGTAGTAGACGAAGTCGACGTTGTTCTGCTTGAGCTTCTGGATGATCGAGGAGAAGTCCTTGTCACCGGCGTTCAGGCCTTCGAAGACGGCGACCTTGGTGCCTTTCTTCTCGAGGGTCTGCTTGACCGCGGTGGCGATGCCTTCACCGTACTGCTGCTTGTCGTGCAGGACGGCAACGACCTTGGGCTTGACGTGGTCGGCAATGTAGTTGCCGGCTGCCGGGCCCTGGGCGCTGTCCAGACCGATGGTGCGGAAGATCAGCTTGTAGCCACGGGCGGTGATTTCCGGGGAGGTGGCGGCGGGGGTGATCATGATCACGCCTTCGTCTTCGTAGATGTCGGACGCAGGCTGGGTGGAGCTGGAGCACAGGTGGCCGATGACAAACTTGACGCCGTCGTTGACCACTTTGTTGGCGACTGCAACGGCCTGTTTCGGGTCGCACGCGTCGTCATATTCCTTGGCCTCGAGCATCTTGCCGTCGACGCCACCCTTGGCGTTGATGTCTTTGATGGCCTGTTTGGCGCCGATGAACTGCATGTCGCCGTACTGGGTTACCGGACCGGTCTTGGGACCGGCGATGCCGATCTTGATGGTGTCGGCGGCAAACGAATGGCTGGCTACCCCGGCCAGGACCATTGCGGCGAACAGCTTGGAAATCTTGATCATAGTGCTCCACTCATTCTGTTGTAATTCTTATAGTCCTGGCGGCCAGGGCTACAGACCGGGCGGGATTTGCGGCACGCTCGTGCCATGTCGCAAGCCCACCTTCCCCCGGAACATGTCCCGGAACTGTACCGGTACAGTGTAGAGCGCTGTTCGAGCGCTTGAAAAGCGGGCAAAAAGCGCCTGTTTCCCGGGGTGTCGCATGATCGACATAAAGATACAGAAAAGCGCCATCACTTTGCCTCTATCCTGGGCCCAACCCCATACAACCGGGGCCCGTCGATCAAATTACGTATTTGAAACCGGGTTTTTCTGCAAAAATGCCGGCCTTTTACAAACGGCCATTCTGTCGGCAGGAACCCCCATGACTGATCACACAAGCACCCTCTATGCCAAATTGCTCGGCGAGACCGCGATTATCGAGTGGAAAGCCTTGGAGCGTTTCTGGGCCAAGGGTGACCTGATTTGGGTCGACCCCAGCCTTGACCTGATCGCTGTTGCCGAGGCGATGGCCGAGAATCGCAGCGAAATCTTCGCCAAGTGGCGTAATGATGGCGTTGTCGGACCGCTCACTGCAGAGCAGGCGCTAGACCTGCAAACCCGTGATCCTGAGATCTGGGCGGTGGTGGTTTCGCCGTTCATCGTGATCCAGATGAAGAAAGCGGAATAATCGCGGGCGTTTTTAGTGCGAAAAAGGAGTTGATCGCACCTTGTTGGTGCGCGTTGACGCTGACGTAAGGTGGAAGTAAGTAACAAGTCGCCGGGGCGTTCGCCAGTGCGGTAACAGTTTACGGGATGCGTAATACCCCCTGCAGGGGTGGCGAACCGCCACTCCTGCAGCAGTGACGTGCCAGCCCTCAGTAATCCACCCGCCCGGTATGGCTGTTGAGCGAAATCACCCGGGTCTTGCCGATCCGATGCCTGAAGATCTCGCGCAGGTACTTCACCGCTTTCTTCACGCATTCGCGCGACAGGCGGATGTCGTTGATCGAGACGAAGCGGCTCTTGTCGTTGATCAGCTCGCGGTACTTCTTCTCGTACATCGGTTTGATCGCATACCAGTTGGTATCGAGTATTTTCGCCGGATTCTCGAACTCGTTTAGCAGGTCATCGATACGGTCTTCATCGAAATGTTCGCTGGTGATGAATTCCAGGATGGCGTTGTCCAGCGTGTCGTCGAAACGGTAGGGTGTGCGCGCGAAGCAGCGCTTGATGAAGGCCACGATCAGCGTCAGGAAGTCGTCCGACAGGCATGGGCTCTTGGCGATCAGGGTGGTCAGCGACAGGTTGGCCGAGGCGCCGATCACCAACGCGTAGCGCTTGAGCGTGGTGTTGGGGAACAGGCTGTTGAGGTGGGTCTTGAGCCGGTTCAGGTCCATGTACGACAGCTTGTAGTCCTTGGGCAGCGACACGATCGATACCACTGACGAGCAGTTCTTGAAGAAATGCAGGTCGTGCAGTGCCGCCGCGTCGAAACCCGAGGCCTGGTACTGCTCCAGTGCCGCGCGATAGCGGCGCGACTCGATGGGCAGCAGGCTGATGCCCTCGATGGCCTGGGTCTGTTTGTTGAAGTGGGGCAGGTCGATGGAGCGCAAGAACAGGTCGTCGATGTCCAGGCGCGGCGATTCGCGTTCGAACACCTTGAACTTGTCCGAGGCCTGCGCGGGCGCCTCCGGCACTACCGATTCGGCATAGGCGATGGCTACCGGGCCCGCGAGGCTCATGAAGAGGTCGTTGGCGTCCAGGCGGATGGTTTCGCCAATGTCGATGCCGGCGCGGCGGAAGTAGTTCTGGTCGTAGTCGGTGGTCACGGCCTGCGCGGTGAGGATGTTGAAGATCTGCTGGGAGATGTACTGGTTGGCGTGCTTCTCCATGGCATTGACGTCGATGTTCTGGATCGTTCCGTCATCGCTCTCTTCGGCGTAGCGCATGATGTCGTTGGAGATCAGCATCATGGCGTTCCACGGGCGGATGCGCCCCATGACGCTGGCTTCGCTGCTGTCTTCGTTATCGAAGTTGTACGAGAAATCCCATTCTTCGGACAAGTATTTGCACAACAGGCGCCCGGCATTGATGTGCAAGGCCTCGGACATTTCACTGCGGTGGTCGGAGGCATTGGGCAGCACACAGATGCCGCTGGTGAAGATCGGCTCGAAAACGAAAGAATGCCCGCCCTTGCCGTCGTTCTCGTCAGCCGGCTTGGTGTCGAAAGTCTTGTTCATGTACGAGTACTGCTGGGCCAGCCCGAACTCCGAGGCCATCCCTGAGCCGGTGCCACCGCCAGCGCTGAAGATGTAGAAATACAGGCGCGATTGGTTGGCCTTGATGCCGCAGGAATCGATCAGGTAGGAGTGGATCAGTTTCCAGTCGGCGCTCGAGAAGCGCTGGGTATCCTTGTTGAGGATGATCTTGGCCAGGTACTGGCCGAGGATCGGCGCATTGCCGGCGCCGCCGGCGTGCACCTCGGACAGGTCCATGATCTTCATCTTGCTATAGTCGCGCAGGAACCCGCCGCGCTCACCCTTGCGCGAGAAGCGGATGCGCCCGGCGATGTCCTTGTCCAGATCGCCGAGCATCACCAGTGGCTCGACCAGAAATACCGGTTTGGCGCCCTTGTTCTGTACCAGGCGCAGGTTCTGTCGGATCCAGCGTGCAGGGCTGTAGCCGCCTTCGTTCCTGTTGCGGTCTTCGTTGTTGAACTCGTTGAGGAAGAAGGTGCGCGCGTTGTACACCAGTTCCGCCACGTCCAGGGCAATGTTCGAACCACAGCGCCCCAGGCCGATCAGGCATACCGAGGGGAACTGCTGGTCCAGACGCAATTGGCTTTCGTCTTCCGCGTGCAGGCCCTGCGGGAATACCAGGTCACGCAGGCCGTCGAGGTTGTCGAGGATGCGCTGGATATCGCTCTCGGTGAAGTACAGGTATTGCGCGGGGACGTTGCGGGTGGCCTGGCCGCCACCGAGGGTCAACGAGGTGCTGTTGGTGGAGGGCTCGGGCACTGCATTGGCAGAAGTATTATTGGAGGTCATAGTGCGCCATTTGCCTGGAGTGGTGGACGGTCGGAAGATATGTCATCTGGCCATTACGTAAATCCGGCGACTGTAGCAGTGCGCCTTTTGCCTATGCGATAGGGGTTTACCCTATGGTCGTTAGGGGTTCGTGCTGGCATCTGCACTGCATCGTCCGAAGGTCGCGCTTCTTTAATCCTTGCCTGGAGTCGTTCATGAGTACTGCATTGCCTTCCCTGGGATTCGCCGGGATCGGCCTGATGGGCCTGCCGATGTGCCGTCGTCTGCTGGCTGCCGGCTACCCGCTGACCGTGTGGAACCGCAGCCCGCAGAAGTGCGCCGAGCTGGTCGCCGCTGGCGCACGCCTGGCCGAGAGCCCGGCGGCGTTGTGCCGTGACACTGACATCGTGCTGCTGTGCCTGGCCGACACGGGCGTGGTCCGCGAGGTGGTGTTCGGCGAGCAAGGCATCGCCCAGGGCGGGCGCAGCGGCCAGTTGCTGGTGGATTTCTCCAGCCTCGAGCCAACCGCCACCCGCGACATGGCCGCGGAGCTTGCGGCCCTGTGCGGCATGGCCTGGCTGGATGCGCCAGTGTCCGGCGGTACGCCAGGCGCCGAGGCGGGTACCCTGGCGATCATGGTGGGCGGTGACGCTGCGGACCTGGCGCGCGTGCGCCCGGTGTTGCTGACCCTCGGCCAGCGCGTGACGCACATGGGGGCGGTTGGTGCCGGCCAGGTGACCAAGGCCTGCAACCAGATGATCGTTGCCTGCAATGCCTTGGTGATTGCCGAGGTGGTGGCCCTGGCCGAACGTTCAGGGGTGGATGCCAGCCTGATCGCCGAAGCGCTTTGCGGCGGATTCGCCGACTCCCGGCCGCTGCAGATCCTCGCGCCACAGATGGCGCAAAGTCGCTACACCCCGGTCAAATGGCATGTGCGCACCTTGCTCAAGGACCTCGACACTGCAGTGAAGTTTTCCCGCGAGCAAGGTTCGGCAACACCCATCAGTGGCCTCGCCGCGCAACTGATGCGCCTGCACGGCAGCCAGGGGCATCTGCAAAACGATCCGGCGACCCTGGTAGAGCTGTTCCGCGCTCGGGAATGAAGTCGCTGTCCAGATTGTCGAGCCGCTCCAGCACCAGCGGCAGGTCGGTCAACGGTACCGGACGGCTGAGCAGGTAGCCTTGAAGGAAATCGCAGCCCTGGGCGGCGAGAAATGCGCGTTGCTCGTCGGTTTCCACGCCCTCGGTGACGACCTGCAGGTGCAGGGTGTGGGCCATGATGATGATGGCCTGGACGATCTCTCGGTCTTGCTGGCTGCCTGGCACATCCTGGATGAACGAGCGGTCGATCTTCAGCACGTCCAGGGGAAGGCGCTTGAGGTAGGCCAGCGATGAATAGCCGGTGCCGAAGTCGTCGATCGACAGGGCCACGCCCTGAGCGCGGATGCGTTTGAGCAGGTTGATGGTGCGGTGGATATCGCCCATCAGGGCGTTTTCGGTGACTTCCAGTTCCAGTTGGCGAGCAGCCACACCGGCCTGGAACAAGGCCATCTCCACTTCGCTGGCCAGTTCCTCGCGCCCCAGTGTCACGGCGGAGCAATTGACCGTGACCTTGAGGTGTCCGTAGCCCAGGCGGTTGAGTTCTGCCACGTCTTCGCAGGCGCGGCGCAGTACCCAGAGGTCGAGTTCGGCGATCAGGCCATTGGCTTCGGCAATACCGATGAAGCGGTCGGGGCCGAGCAGGCCATGCTGCGGGTGCTGCCAGCGTACCAGGGCTTCCAGCTTGGCGACCCGTGCGCTGTGCAGGTCGAAGATCGGCTGGTAATGCACGCACAATCCGCGCTCATCGAGCAGCGCCACGCGCAGTTCCTCTTCCAGTTGCAACTCGAGCGTGGCGCGGGTCTTCAGGCTGCTGTTGAAGAAGTTCAGGTTGTTGCGCCCGCCACCCTTGGACTGGTACAGCGCCAGGTCGGCATTCTTCAGCAGCTCCTCGGCGCTGCGTCCATCGTCGGGAAAGATGCTGATACCGATACTGGTGGTCATGACCATGCGTCGCCCACCGAGATCGATGGGCTCCTTCATGCGCTGCATGATGCGTTGCGCCAGGTGACGGGCTTCGTCGCGGTTGTGCAGGCTGGTGACGATGCAGAACTCATCGCCGCCAAAACGCGCCACCACGTCCTGGGAGCGGGTCGCCGCCTTGATGTGTCCGGCGATCACCTTGAGCAGTTCGTCGCCAGCGGCGTGCCCGAGGCTGTCGTTGATGCGCTTGAAGTGGTCGATGTCGAGGAACATCACGGCCAGCATGCCTTCGCTTGCGGTCTGCTCGGCCAGGCGTTCGGCAAAGACCTGGTTGAAGCCGCGGCGATTGATCAGGTTGGTCAAGGCATCGTAGTGGGCGGCCTGTTGCAGCGAGGCACGGGCCTGGTCGAGCTGGCTGAGCAGCACATTGACCCGCCGCAGGTCATGTTCCTTGCTTTGCAGCTTCTTGTCGGCCAGTGCAGCGCTGATGCTGCTGCCACTGATCAGCAGGGTGATGAACGCGATGGTCAGCCCCAACTGCAGGCTGTTGTTGGCCGAGGGCAGTTGCAGGGGCAGGTTGTCTGGAATGACCAGCGACAGTGCCGCCATGCCCGTGAAGTGGGTGAGGACGATGCCTGCCGCCATCATCAGGCTGGCGCCGTACTTCATCACCAGATGCAGGGTGCCGCTGCCACTGCGAAAGTGTCGGGCCATCAGCAGCGCCACCAGGCTGGTGACTACAGCGATGCCCAGCGAGGCGACCAGCAGTGGGGTCTGGTAGTACTGCAGGGCGCTGGTCTGCAGGGCGGCCATGCCGACGTAATGCATCACGGTGATGCCGAGGCCGATCGCCAGCGCAGCCTGCAGGTAATGACGCCACTGCATCACAGTGCGATCGAGGCTGTTCATTGCCAGCCACGCGGCGAGCAGGGCGATGATCAGCGAGAGGGCGGTCAGCGGCATGTCGTAATGCACTTCAAGCGGCGCCTGGAACGCCAGCAGGCTGATGAAGTGCATGGCCCAGATACCGCTGGCCAGGCAGCAGGCACCCAGAATCCGCCATTGGCGGCGGGCGTTGAGCCCCTCGCTGTGACTTTGCCGCTCGGCCATGTCCAGGGTGGCGAAGCATGCAGCGCAGGCCACCAGGTAGGCGAGCATGACCAGGAAAGGGTTATGACGGCAGTCGAGGATGATTTGTCCGCTCGCCGGAAGCTCGGCGAACAATTGAAGTCCCAGCCACTCCATTGCCTGTCTCTTCGTCGAGTTTGCACTCGTCCCCAAACAGCGTGGTGGAGACCGTTGAAACCGGAGTATAGGAAAGGGGAGCTAGGCCTTCCTGATTAATGGCAGTTTGATCTCTACCATTTGGACATGAGGTCAATAGCGGAAGGTTATAAAAACAGATGAGGCGGCGCGTGCTTCGCGGGCAAGCCCGCTCCTGCATGTACAACGCTGCGGGAGCGGGCTCGCCGTTTTGTCAGCCGGCCACCAGCACGCGAATCGCTTCCAGGCGCAGCGCGGCCTTTTCGAGCATCGCCAGGCCCTGTTCGCGCTGCTTGCGCAGGGCATCGATCTCGCTGTCACGCACGCTCGGGTTGACTGCCTTGAGCGCCGTCAGGCGAGCCAGCTCCTCGTCGGCTTCAGCGGCCAGGCGACGCTGCGCCTCGGCGACACGCTCGTCATGCACCGGCAGTACCTTCGCCTCGCCAGCGGCGATGCGCTTGGCCAAGACATCGCGCTGGGCCTGGATGAACTTGTTGGCGCTGGCCTTGGGTACGCTTTCGAGCTGGTCGTTGAGGGTTTCGAAGGCAACCCGCGGCGCCAGGTCGTTGCCATTGGTATCGAGCAGGCAGCGCAAGGCGGCCGAGGGCAGGTAGCGACCCAGTTGCAGGCTACGTGGTGCCACCACCTCGCTGACATAGAGCAGTTCGAGCAGCACGGTGCCAGGCTTGAGCGCCTTGTTCTTGATCAGCGCCACGGCGGTGTTGCCCATCGAGCCGGACAGCACCAGGTCCATGCCGCCCTGCACCATCGGGTGTTCCCAGGTCAGGAACTGCATGTCCTCGCGCGACAGGGCCTGGCCACGGTCGTAGGTGATGGTCACGCCTTCGTCGTCGCCCAGCGGGAAGCTCGCGTCGAGCATCTTCTCGCTGGGTTTGAGCACCAGCGCATTTTCCGAATGGTCTTCGCTGTCGATGCCGAAGGCGTCGAACAGGGTTTCCATATAGATAGGCAGGGCGAACTGGTCATCTTGCTCGAGAATCGCCTCGACCAGTGCTTCGCCTTCGCCAGCGCCGCCGGAATTGAGCTCCAGCAGGCGGTCGCGGCCGCTGTGCAGTTCGGCCTCCAGGCGCTCGCGCTCGCCGCGGGCTTCAGCGACCAAGGCGCTCCAGGCGGCATTGTCGACGCCGACCAGTTGCGCCAGCAGGCGCGTGCCGAACTGGTGCTGCAGGGCGCTGCCGGTCGGGCAGGTGTTGAGGAAGGCATTCAGGCCTTCGTGGTACCACTGGAACAGGCGCTCTTGCGGGCTGTCCTGCAGGTACGGGATGTGCAGCTGGATGGTGTGTTTCTGACCGATCCGGTCGAGGCGACCGATGCGTTGCTCGAGCAGGTCCGGGTGCGCCGGCAGGTCGAACATCACCAGGTGGTGGGCGAACTGGAAGTTGCGGCCTTCACTGCCGATTTCCGAGCAGATCAGCACCTGCGCGCCAAATTCTTCGTCGGCAAAGTACGCGGCGGCGCGGTCACGCTCAAGGATGCTCATGCCTTCATGGAATACCGTCGCGGGGATGCCGGAGCGCACACGCAGGGCGTCTTCCAGGTCCATGGCGGTCTCGGCATGGGCGCAGATCACCAGAACCTTGGTGCGTTTGAGCATCTTCAGGGTGTCGATCAGCCAATCGACCCGTGGGTCGAAGCGCCACCAGCGTTCGTCGTCGCTGCCTTCGCCCTGGGCCTGGAAGGCCACTTCCGGGTACAGCTCGGCACGCTCACCGGCGGGCAGCGCGCTGTACGGTTCGGGGTTGGCGAGCGGGTAGGGGTGCAGTTGGCGCTCGGGGAAGCCCTGGATCGCGGCGCGGGTGTTGCGGAACAGCACGCGGCCGGTGCCATGGCGGTCGAGCAATTCGCGGATCAGGCGTGCGCTGGCCTGGCTGTCGCCATCGCTGACTGCGGCCAGCAGGGCTTCGCCCTCGGCGCCGAGGAAATTGTGAATGGTGGCGTGGGCCTTGGGCGACAGGCGGCCTTCGTCGAGCAACTCCTGGACGGCTTCGGCTACTGGGCGATAGTGCTCGCTCTCGGCGCGGAAGGCGGCCAGGTCGTGGAAACGGTTGGGGTCGAGCAGGCGCAGGCGGGCGAAATGACTGTCCTGGCCAAGCTGTTCGGGGGTTGCAGTGAGCAGCAGCACGCCAGCAATGACCTGGGCCAACTGCTCGACCAGCGCGTATTCGGCACTGGCCTGCTCCTCGTGCCATACCAGGTGGTGGGCTTCGTCGACCACCATCAGGTCCCAGCCGGCGGCGAACAGGGCGTCCTGGGCCTTTTCATCGTCGACCAGCCACTCCAGCGCCACCAGCGCCAGTTGGGCATCTTCGAACGGGTTGCTGGCATCGCTCTCGATGAAACGCTCGGCGTCGAACAGTGCCACCTGCAGGTTGAAGCGCCGGCGCATTTCCACCAGCCACTGGTGCTGAAGGTTTTCCGGAACCAGGATCAGCACGCGACTGGCACGGCCCGTCAGCAATTGGCGATGGATGGCCAGGCCCGCCTCGATGGTCTTGCCCAAGCCTACTTCGTCGGCCAGCAATACCCGCGGGGCGATACGGTCGGCGACTTCACGGGCAATGTGCAACTGGTGGGCGATCGGCTGGGCGCGGCAGCCGCCCAGGCCCCAGAGCGAGGAGAGCATCTGCTTGCTGCTGTGCTGCAGGGTGTTGTAGCGCAGCGAGAACCACGACAGCGGGTCGATCTGCCCGGCGAACAGACGGTCGCTGGCCAGGCGGAACTGGATGAAGTTCGACAGTTGCGTCTCAGGCAGGGTACGCGCCTGGTTCTGCCCGTCCAGGCCATGGTAGACCAGCAGGCCATCGACATCCTCGACCTCGCGCACGGTCAGCTTCCAGCCATCGAAGTGAGTGATCTGGTCACCCGGCGAGAAGCGCACGCGGGTCAGCGGCGCGTTGCGTAGCGAGTACTGACGGGTATCGCCAGTGGCCGGATAGAGCACGGTCAACAGGCGGCCATCCTGCGCCAGGATGGTTCCCAGGCCGAGCTCGGCTTCGCTGTCGCTGATCCAGCGTTGCCCCGGTTGATACTGCTGCGCCATACTGCCTGAACTCCCGCGATGAAAAAGCGCACTATCTTAACGGATAGGCCCGGCGGACCAAAGCGTTCAGCCACTTCATCGACGAATACCCTTTAGTCAACGAGGGCCTCGCGCCAACATGCCTGTCACGCACCGCTGGTTGAACCTCTCCCTGGCCGTGGGCAGCCTGGCGCTGCTCGCAGCCTGTGACCAGAAGAAGTTCGAGATCCTCGCGCCGATTCCGGTCGAGCAACTGGAAGTCCTGGGCGTTCAGACGCCGCTCAAGAGCGTGCATTTCCACGACCGCGAAGGCGAAGGCCTGCTGGTGCTCAGCCGTGTGGACGGCCAGGCGACCGATGCCGACAGCGAACAGGAAGTCGACAAGGTCGTGCTCAAGGCCACGCTCTATGGGCGTGCGAGCGAAAGCGAGGCGTTCAAGCCACGCTGGCAGATCGATCAGGAGACAACGTGCCCGGGGCTGGACCTGGATGTCGACTTCTATACCGATGTCAGCGACGTCACCGACCTGAACAAGGATGGTGTCGCTGAGGTCACCGTGGCCAGCCACGCCTTCTGTGGCGGCGGCATCGACCCGCACGACATCAGCATCGAACTGCGCGAAGGCGAGGCGATCTACAGCATCAGTGGTCAGTCGCAGATCAGCCCGGCGGGCGAGGAGCCCATCGGTGGCGAGCGCGAGGACAGTGCGTCGCTCAAGAGTGCGCCGCAGGTGTTGCGCGAACACATGGACGCGGTCTGGCAACAGGTCTACAAGCGGCCCTGGAGCGAAACCAGCCAGCCCGCTGACGACGATCCCGACGACGAAGGCGAATGATCGCGGTCTATACTTTGCAGACGGTATTGTGACCGGCCGCACAAACCCTTGCCCATGTGCTCAAGGCGCACCTTGGCTGGCCGACACAGTGGCTACAGGAGAACCGACTCATGCTGCCGCCGATCATTCCGCTCAGTGCCGTCCCCGTGACCTCGCAACAAGACCCCGTCAAGCAGAGCCCCAATATTCCTCCGGTGGTTCCGGCCCAGCCTGCCTCCAGCGATGGCACCATCGACCTCAAGCAGCAGCGCGACCCGCAGGATGAAGCCTATCGGCTGCGTGAGGAACAACGCCGCCAGCAGCAGCGCCGTCAGCAACGCCGCCAGGACGAGCAGGAAGAACTCTACAGCGCCATGCCCGGCGATGAACTCAATGCCGACAATACCGTGCCGGTGGCGCCGCTCGGTGAGCGCCCGCGTCAGGGGTTGCTGGTGGATATCGAAGTCTGAGACGGGGCTGTTCAGCGTCGCCATCAGGCTTCATCATGGGCGCATCCGCTGTCAGTCGAGCCCGCCCATGAGCCAAGACAACCTGATCGACTTCGGCGCCGAGCGCGCCAAACGCATCCACGACATCAAGGACAAGCGCCTGGATGAAATGCGCCAGGCCTTCGAACAGGCCATGCCGTTGAGCAAAAGCAAGAAGAAGAAAGGCAAAAGCAAGCCCAAGAAGCGCTGAAAACTGATGCAGGTCAAACCTGCGCCCCCTCCTGTGCCCGGTCCCGGGCCCTATTGACCCTGGTCAATTTCTCCTCCCCGCACATTCGTTACCTTGCACACATCGGACAACGGCAACGAATCGGGAGGCCGACATGTTCTTCGACAACGTGGTGATCGCCGGTGTGGTGACAGTCGGGTTGATGTTGACGTTCTTTGCCGGTCTGGGACTTTTCATCTGGAAGGATGCGAACAAGCGCAAATCGCGCTGATCCTTCCGGGTATACGAGCACGCAAGGCATTTAGGGCGACTTCGGTCGCCTATTTTTTTATCTTTTTAAAAGATGATTAGCTAGCTAATTAGTTGATTGCATTTTATTCTTCCGTTCGTTGTCTATCGTTCTATTCAATATCCCCCCGCAAGGTCCGCTTCGTGCCCATCACCCTCCAGGCCCTGTTCGCACCCACCAGCCCTGCTCTGAAGTTCGCCATCAAGACCCTGCTGGGCGGTGGACTGGCGCTGTGGCTGGCGCTGCGCTGGGGGTTGGAACAACCGGCCTGGGCCTTGATGACGGCGTTCATCGTGGCCCAGCCGCTGTCGGGCATGGTGGTGCAGAAGGGGCTGGCGCGACTGGCCGGCACCCTGGTCGGTACGTTCATGTCGGTGGTGTTCATCGGCCTGTTCGCCCAGACCCCGTGGTTGTTCCTGCTGACCCTTGCCTTGTGGCTGGCGCTCTGTACCGCTGCTTCAACCCAGTTGCGCAGTGCCTGGGCGTACGCCTTTGTGCTGGCTGGCTATACCGCAGCGATCATCGCATTGCCAGCGATCGACCACCCTTTACAGGTGTTCGACCAGGCGGTGGCGCGCTGCACCGAAATCTGCCTGGGCATCGTCTGCGCCACAGCCACCAGCGCGCTGATCTGGCCGATGCGCGTCGAGCAGCAACTCGGCGGCCAGGCGCGGCAGGCCTGGCAGAACGGCATGCAGACCGCCAGCGCCATGCTCGGCGGTGAAGACGAGGCGCGCCAGGGGCTGCTGGACATCCTTGGGCGCATCGTCGCCATCGACGTTCAGCGTGAACATGCCTGGTTCGAAGGCAGTCGTGGCCGCCAGCGGGCCCGCGCAATCCGTGGCCTGAGCCAGAAGCTGATGGTGCTGCTGCGCATTTCGCGTTCGGTGCGTCGTCAGTGGCGTCAGCTCGACGAACAGCAAGCGGCGCACCTGGCGCCCTGGCTGGAGGAGGTCCGGACCCAGTTGGCCAATCCCGATCAGCCCAGCCTTCTGTTATTGCGCCAACGTATCTGGGACGCAGCCCACGACGAACAGATCAGCCCCGCCGAGCATTTCTGCCTGGCGCGCCTGGCCCTGCTGCTGGACTTCGCCATGGCCGCCACCCAGGCGCTGCTCGATGTGGAGGAAGGGCGAACGCCCAAGGATGTATCGCTGGGCCTGGCGGCGCATCGCGACCTGCCGCTGGCGCTGCTGTTCGGTTCGCGCAGTGCGTTGGCGTTTCTGGTCATGAGCAGTTTCTGGCTGGCCACGGCCTGGCCCTCGGCCCCCGGAGGCCTGGTGCTGACCTGCGTGGTCTGCAGCCTGTTCGCCAGCCGCGAGAACGGCGCGCAGATCGGCTTGAGCTTTCTGCGTGGCATCTTGCTGGCGATTCCGGTGGCGTTTTTCGTTGGGCAGATCCTGTTGCCACAATGGAGCAGTTTCGCCTTGCTGTGTCTTGGCATGGGCGTACCGCTGTTCTTCGGTGCGCTGGGCATGGCCCATCCGCGCACGGGGCCGACGGCGACTTCGTACTGCCTGCATTTCATCGTGCTGGTGGCGCCTCTGAACGCCATGCACTTCGACGTGGCCAGCATGCTCAACAGCGCCCAGGCCATGCTCATCGGTGTGGGGGCGGCGGTACTGGCGTTTCGGTTGGTCGTGCTGCGTCATCCGAAGTGGCTGGGTCGGCGCCTGAGGGCCGCCACCCAGAGCGACCTGGTTCGCCTGACCCATCGCGACCTGCGGGGCGCCGACAGTTGGTTTGGTGGACGCATGGCCGATCGCCTGATGCAGTTGGCCCGTCATGCCAGCGAGTTGCCCGAGGCCGAGCGCAAGCGTTGGGACGATGGCCTGCATGGCTTGGACATCGGTGACGAACTGGTGCACCTGCGCATGTGCCTGGCGGTGGCCCAGGTACCGTTGGCCGGTGCCGAGCGCCAGTACCTGCAGCAACTGGAGGCGGTTCTGGCCAGTGGCCCTGCGCCTGGGCGCGGCCAGCGTCTGGATGCCGCCAGCGAGCAGTTCATCGAGGCCCTGCGCCGCCAGCCGTCGAGCGACCCGCTGCGCCTGGCTATCGGCGCGGTCCTGCAATTGCAGAAGAGCTGGGGCAAGTGGTGCCGTTGGCAGGAGGAAGTCCATGGGGTTGCGTGAGTGGGCGCTGGGCGGCGTATTGCTCAGCCCGTTTCTGATCTACGTGTTGATGGCGTTGGTGCTTACTGGGCTGTTGCGCTGGGTGGTGCAGGCGACGCCACTCGGTCGCTGGATCTGGCATGAAGCGCTGTTCGATGCGGCGTTGTTCGTCTGTGTGCTGTCGTTGGTGGTACATCTGTTGGGACCTTTGTAAGGAGTCAGTCCATGCGTACAGCGGTACGTACCCTGGTCACCCTGTGCGTGGTGGCCATTGCCGTGTTTGCCGGATATCACCTCTGGCAGTACTACATGCTTACCCCCTGGACGCGCGATGCGCGGGTGCGGGCCGATGTGGTGGTGATCGCCCCGGACGTGTCCGGCTGGGTGCGCGAACTGCGGGTCCACGACAACCAGCCGGTGAAGGCCGGCGATGTATTGATGATCATCGATCACGAGCGCTTCCAGGCGGCTTTCGACCAGGCCAGTGCCTTGGCTGAAACCCGCACCCAGCAGTTGCGCCTGCGTGAGCGCGAAGCGGCTCGGCGCACGGCCCTTGGGCCGGAGGCGATCAGCGCCGAGCTGCGCGAGAACGCCCAGATCAACGCTGCCATCGCCCGTGGTGAACTGCACGAGGCGCAAGCGCAACTGCAGGTGGCCAAGATCAACCTGGCCCGTAGCGAAGTGCGCGCACCGCGCGACGGTCACATCACCAACCTGCGACTGGCCCAAGGCAACTACGTCAATACCGGGCAATCGATGATGGCGCTGGTGGACGACTCGACCTTCTATATCCAGGCCTATTTCGAGGAAACCAAGCTGCCGCGCATTCGTGTCGGGGATCCGGTGAAGGTCTGGCTGATGGGGGCGGGGGAGGCCATGCATGGGCATGTGGAGAGCATCAGCCGGGGCATCACTGACCGCAACTCGACCCCGGACGGACAGTTGTTGCCGGAGGTGGAGCCGACCTTCAACTGGGTCAGGTTGGCGCAGCGGATACCGGTGAGGATCAGGCTGGACGATATCCCCGCGGGGGTGAATCTCAGCGCCGGGATGACCGCGAGTGTGCAGGTGCGGGAGGATGAGGTGCAGCGCTGAGCCAGCTCCCACGGACGCCCGGCGTGCCCGTGGGAGCGCTTGCCATCAGGGTTGCTGGGCAGTGGCTGCCAGTACGATCTCGCGGATGCACACATGTTGCGGCTGCTGGTACGCCCAGACGATCGCCCCGGCCACATCCTCGGCCTTGAGCACTACGCCGCCCATGTCATTGGCTTTCCACGACTCGTAGTCGCGCTTGATGCCCTCGTCGGTGGTGTGGCCGAGCAGCTCGGTCTCGACCGCGCCCGGCGCGATGGTGACGACACGCACGTTGTGTGGCGCCAGCTCTTCGCGCAGGTTTTCCGACAGGCCATGCACGGCGAATTTGGTGCCGACGTAGGCGACATGATTGGGGAAGGTCTTGCGCCCGGCGACGGAGCTGACGTTGATCAGGGTGCCGGCGCGTCGTGCGACCATGCCGCTCGCCAGTGCATGCACACCGTTGAGCAGGCCTTTGACGTTGATGTCGATCATCCGGTCCCACTGCTCAGGATCCTGCTCGTGCACCTGGCCCAGCAGCATCACGCCGGCATTGTTCACCAGTGCATCGGCCGGGCCGTACACGGCTTCGGCTTCGTTCACCGCCGCCACCAGCGCGGCACGGTCGCGAATGTCGACGGCGCGGCACAGGCAATTGGGCAGGGCCAATGCTTCGAGACGTTCCAGGCGACGAGCGATCAGCAGCAGCGGGTGACCTGCGGCCGAGAATTGCTGGGCCGTGGCGGCCCCGATACCGGAGCTGGCGCCGGTGATGATGATCAGAGGTTTGTTCATGAGCGCCTCCAAGGCATAATCGTTTTCGATGGCCAGAATTGTAAGCATCGATCCAGGCCATGAAAAACGGCTTATTCCTCTGGCTGGCATCGGTTTTATCTATGGATATTCGTCATCTCAAGGCGTTCATCGCCGTGTTCGAAGAGCGCAACATCACCTTGGCCGCGCAGCGCCTGTGCGTGGCTCAGCCGACATTGTCAGTGACCATCCGGCAACTCGAGGAGGACCTCGGCGTCAGCCTGTTCCTGCGCCAGGCCCGCGGTGTGGACGTCAGCGAGCAGGCGCGGGCGCTGTATCCGCAGGCGTGCCGCATGGTTGCTGAAGCCGAGGCGCTGCGCCTGCGCTTTCGCCAAGAGCAGGAGCGTGTCCCGCTCGTGCTGGGTATCGAGGCCGATATCGCCCCGGCCCAGGTCGAAGCATGCGTGCGTCTTGCGGCTCAGGCCGTGCCTGGGCTGCAATTGACGTTGCTGGACGGTTGCCAGGGCGATGCGCGGTTGGCCGATGAAACCGAGCGCTGTGAGGATGAGCTCTTCCTGGCGCTGTGGGAAGAGTCGTTTGTCCTGGTCATGGCCACCGGCAGCCAGACCGACGGTCGCTGGATCACCTGCCCGCAGCATCCTTCGCACCAGCGCCTGATGGGGCTGTATGGCGAGGGTGAGCAGGTGGCGCAGGCCGGATCATTGCAACTCGCGTTGGCGTTGGTCGCCGCCGGACTGGGCGCGGCCTGGTTGCCGCAGTCGCTGGCCGAGCGCCACCCAGGGGTCTACTGGCAACCAGGGCCCGGCCCGGCGCTGAGGCGTCGGGTCGGGTTGTGCTACGCCGCCCAGGCGCTGGACATTCCTGCCTTGGCGAGCTTGCAGCAGGCACTGAGCGGCAGCAGCCTGGGTTAGAGGAACATGCCGCCGGAGACTTCCAGACGCTGCCCGGTAATCCAGCCATTACCGTCCCCAAGCAGCAGAGCGATGGCTGCGCCGATATCGTCGGGCAGGCCGGCGCGGCCCAGGGCAGTATTGCTGGCCACGAAGGCGTTGACCTGCTGATTGTCACGCACGGTGCCACCCCCGAAATCGGTCTCGATGGCGCCCGGCGCCAGGATGTTCACCCGGATGCCGCGCTCACCCAACTCCTTGGCCTGGTAGCGGGTAAGCACCTCCATGGCGCCCTTCATTGCCGCGTAGGCGGAGTAACCGGGCAGCGAGAAGCGTGCCAGGCCACTTGAAATGTTGACGATGCGCCCCCCGTCGGCCAGTAGCGGAAGCAGGCGTTGGGTGAGGAAGAACGGGCCCTTGAGGTGGATGTTCAGCAATTGCTCGAACTGCGCCTCGGTGGTTTCGCTGAACAGTGCATGTATGCCGACACCGGCGTTGTTCACCAAAAAGTCGAACTGTCGGCGGGCAAAGCGTTGATCAAGGGTGTGCGCCAGGCGTTCGGCGAAGTCGGCGAAGCTTTGGCTGTCGCCGACATCCAGTTGCAGCATGGCGGCACGCACCCCAGCCTGTTCCAGGCGCTCGACCAGGGCCTGAGCTTCGTCGGCCCGGCTGTGATAGGTGCCGATGACATCGATGCCGCGGGCCGCGAGATGTTCGGCGGTGTTGCGGCCAAGGCCGCGGCTGGCGCCAGTGAGCAGAGCGATTTTACGGGTCATGTGGATTACCTCGTCGATGGAGTCTGTGCTCACAGGTTATTGGTCGAAAAAAGGCTGTTAAATCCTGCTGTTTTGGAAATACTGTTCGCCATATTCGAACTATCAAGGCGGCTCGATGAACAAGCTGGAATTGTTGCGTACCTTTGTCAGGGTCAGTGAACTGTCCAGTTTCACCCTGGCGGGTGAGAGTCTTGGCTTGCCACGTTCGACTGTCTCGGAGCAAATCCGGGCACTGGAGCGCTTGCTTGGCACGCGCCTGCTCAACCGCACCACGCGCCGCGTGCAGGCGACGCAGGACGGCCTGCTGCTCTACGAGCGCAGCAAGGATTTGCTGTCAGGCATGGACGAGATCGAGAGCCTGTTTCGCAGCGACGAGGCCGAGCTGGCCGGGCGTCTGCGTATCGACATGCCGACCATGATGGCGCGCAAGGTGGTGATGCCGGCCCTTTCAGGCTTTCTGTTGCGCTATCCGCGCCTGGAAGTGGAGCTCAGTTGCACCGACCAGCGTGTCGACCTGCTGCAAGGTGGCTTTGACTGCGTACTACGGGTGGGCGAATTGGGTGACCTGGATGTGGCCGCCCGGCCACTGGGGCGCATGACCATGTGCAACTGCGCCAGCCCCGAATACCTTGCCCGGCATGGCGTGCCGCACACGCTGGACGATCTGGCGACGCATCAGCTCGTGCACTACGTCTCCAGGCTCGGTGCGCAGAGTCCGGGGTTCGAGTACGAAGTCGACGGGCAATCGCGTTTTCTGCCCATGAGGGGTGTGCTCACGGTGAACAATGCCGTGGCGTATTCGGCCGCGGGCCTGGCCGGCCTGGGGCTGATCCAGGTTCCAGCGGCGGGTGTTGCCGAGGACGTGCGGCGCGGAGATCTGGTACGGGTGCTCGAACCTTGGCAGGCCCGGGCCATGCCGGTGACGATGCTGTACCTGCGCCAGCGGCATGTTCCGCGCCGGGTACAGGCGTTCATGGGATGGATGGAGGCGCTGTTGACCGATCAGCTCGATCGGGCGGTGTCCGGCGCTCGCTGAAAAACCTTGGCGAAGGCGGCGCAGGTTGCGTTAGGCTGCGCAACAGACGATCTGCGCGTTGCCCGATAGAGGCAACCGTTCCTGCCTGGCGTGCGTTCCTTCCGACTTCTTTGCGAGGTAACGTCATGGCCATTACATCCCAGGATATCTGCACAGCTGCCGAGCAGCTCAACGGCTTCGTCGGTTTTCACGGCAAGCGTGGCACGCATATCGTGCGCTTTTCCGAGGACGCATTCGGTATGGATGTCGCGGATGCGAGCATCACGCCCTGCAGCGAGTTCGTCTGGCGTCCCGAGTCGGGGCGGCGCATGGCGCTCTGCCGTGAGCGTCTGGCACTGTTGCTGCGACAGCATGTGGACGATCGCCTGAACATTGGCGAGCCGCTGCGGATCTATCTGCGCCGCACCGACCTGCCGGAGATCGTCGCCGAGCGTAGCCTGCGCTGAGCCAGCAGGTTCAGTCGGGGTAGGCCAGCTTGAGAGGGCCAGCCTCGCTGCGGGCGACGTTGACCTGGTTGCGGCCTTGATGCTTGGCGGTGTAGAGGGCCTTGTCGGCGTCTTCAAGCCACTGCTCGGGCGTTTTCAGCCCAGGGTGATAGGCCGAGAGGCCTATGCTCAGGCTGATGCGCAATTCCGGCAGTTGCGGGTTGCGATAGGCGCTGACCTGCTCACGCAGGCGCTCCATCGCAACGCCCGCCTGGTCTTGATCGGTGGCAGGCAGGATCAGACAGAACTCGTCACCGCCGTAGCGCCCGGCCAGGTCATCGTCGCGCAGGACGCGCTTGAGCTCGTGGCTCAGCTGGCGGAGCACGCAATCGCCGACCACGTGGCCGAAGGTGTCATTGATGGTCTTGAAATGGTCGATGTCGATCAGGGCGATCACGGCCGGGGCCTGCTGCTGGTGGCAGATCTGGAACCTCAGCAGCAGCAAGTCTTTCCATGAGCCATGGTTGAGCAGCCCGGTGAGGCTGTCGGTGCGGCTCAGGGCGCTCAGTCGACGCTTGTGGTCGGCCAGTTTGATCGCCAATTGATAGCAGACCCAACCGAGCGCCAGCGGGTAGAGCGTCAACATTGGCAGGCAGGCATAGACCTGCAATGTCGTGGCTTGCAGTTGCAGCCCGGGGCCGAACAGCGCCATGGCCAGCAGCATGCCTGTCAGTTGCGCGACCAACCCGCGCAGTACCATGCGCTTGCCGCCTGCAGCGACGTTGTTCATGGTCATCATCGACAGGATGGTCACGGTCGGCAACGGATTGAAATGAATGGCTGCAGCCCAGAAACCGCCACTCAGCGAATCGAGCAACAGGTTGCGCTGTTCGGCGCGGTAGGGGGCCGGGGAGCGGATCGCCCATTGATAAGCCAAGTGCGGCCAGGCCAGGCCGTTGAATAGCATCAGCAGCCACACCCAGGTGGGTGGTTGCAGCGGGGCAAGTGCCGCCATGACGCTGAACAGGCCGATGCCCATGCCGATGGTCCGCGGCAGATAGATGCGCCTGACGAAGGAGAGCCCCTTGCCGCTTCTGTTGTCGATCATGTCTATCGTTCTTTTTCTGCAGAAGCCGTTTATCGCATAAGTTGCATGAATATTGTTGAACAATGATTCATGGCGGAAAAATGACCTTACAAGCCAATTCACGGTTGATCCGATCATTGTGAGGTAGCATGAAGCCTTTGTTTCTCCTCGGAGTGCTCCTGCTCATGGCCCCCATGGCTTCCCCCGCCGGCGAGCCGGCACCTTACAGGGATGGGCGTTTTCACAACCAGGCCGAGCTGCCCAAGGATGGCGTGCTCAAGAAATTGCGCATCGGCCTCAAGTATCTGCTGCTGCGCAAACCTCCCGAGACACGTCCTGCCACTCCCCCGAGCCTGCAGCCGATGACCCGCCAGCAGGTACTCGATGCCCCGGACCACAGCCTCTGGCGTCTGGGCCATTCCACGGTACTGCTAAAACTGCGTGGGCACTTCTTCATTACAGACCCGGTATTTGCCGAACGCGCCTCGCCCGTGCAATGGGCCGGCCCGCTGCGCTTCCACGCTTCGCCGCTGGCAATCGACCAGCTTCCGCCGCTGGCAGCGGTGATTCTGTCCCACGACCATTTCGATCATCTCGATGAGTCGGCCATACGCCAGCTGGCGCCAAGCACCGGCCAGTTTCTTGCACCGCTGGGCGTGGGCGATCGTTTGGTCGAGTGGGGTGTGCCGAGCGACAAGGTGCGTCAACTGGACTGGTGGCAGGAAACCGAAGTCGCAGGCGTGCGTTTCGTCGCCACACCGGCGCAGCACTTTTCTGGGCGCGGCCTGTTCGACAGTAACAGCACCTTGTGGGCGTCGTGGGTGGTGATCGATGAAGGGCTGCGCCTGTTCTTCAGTGGTGATACCGGATATTTCGAAGGCTTTCGCGAAATCGGCGAGCGCTTCGGACCCTTCGATCTGACATTGATGGAGACCGGTGCCTACAACCTGGCCTGGCCCAATGTGCATATGCAGCCTGAGCAGAGCCTGCAAGCGCACCTGGATCTGCGCGGACGCTGGATGCTGCCGATCCACAACGGAACGTTCGATCTCTCCCTGCACAGCTGGCAGGAGCCTTTCGAGCGCATCGTCGCGCTGGCGGCGCAGGCCCAGGTACCGTTGAGCACGCCACAGATGGGCGAGCGCGTCAGTCTGGATTCGCCCCATGCAGGGCAGAACTGGTGGCAGCCCAGGCCTTTGCGTCAGCGAGGCGACAGCACCGAGCGTGCAGTGGCGGTGCGCTGAGTATCAGCTTTCACGGCCCTTCTTTATTGGCGACTCTTGTTCATCATCCAGCAGCTTCGACGGCGGCTTGCCGCTGTCGCTGCGTACCTGGGCGTGGCTGATGAGGGCGAAGATGAAGCTGCCACCGATGATGTTGCCGGCCAGGGTCGGCAGGGCGAACTCCAGCCAGAAGCTGGGCCAGGTCTGCTCTCCGGCCCAGACCAGATAAGACACTTCTACCGAGCCGACGACGATATGGGTGAAGTCGCCCAGGGCCATCAGGTAGGTGATCATCAGGATGATCCAGATCTTGGCGTTCTCCATGGATGGGATCATCCAGACCATGGTCGCGATCATCCAGCCCGAGATGATGCCCTTGGCAAACATCTGGCTCGGATCGTTGTGCATCACCTTGCGCCCGATTTCGAGAAAGGCCACATCGGTCTTGCTGTCGAAGATCGGCAGCTCGAGCATCACCCAGGCCACCAGCAACGTGCCGGCAAGATTGCCCATCAGCACCACTGTCCACAGGCGTATAAGGCGGCCGAGGTTGGCGAGGGTAGGGGCGGTCATTACCGGCAGCACGGCAGTCAGGGTGTTTTCGGTGAACAACTGTTGGCGAGCGAGGATCACGGCAAGAAAACCGGCGGCGTAGCCGAGGCTGGCAATCACCTGGCTGCTGTCGTTGTCTGGCAGGCGTGCATAGAACAGTCCCATCGCCATCAGCGACAGGCCCATGGTCAGGCCGGCGGCCAGTGCCGACCACCACAGGGCTGCCAGGGTGCGTTCCAGTTCCTGATCGCCCTGGGCGCGGATGATCTCGTGCAGTACTGCTGCGCGGGGTGGCTGGTTATGACTGACTTCCTGCTCTTCATCTGCCGACAGGCCCGGGGTTTTCTCGTTCTGCGCTTGGCTCATCGTGTCGCGCTCCTGGGATGTTTCTCTACAGATCGATTGCGCTCGAATTAGTTGCCGGTGAGCTCATGGAGGCGGATAAAAGTTTTTTTGGATCAAAGTGTTGACTCTGATTTCAAACCACGTATTATTCGCCTCCTCGCAGCGATGAACGCAGCGAGGCAGTCGGTAAGTTGTTGACGTTGAAGGCTTTTGAAAGAAAGCGGTTTGAAAAAACTTCAAAATAAACGCTTGACAGCAAATGAGGAAAGCGTAGAATGCGCGCCTCGGTTGAGGCGAAAGGCTCTTAACCAAACGCTCTTTAACAAATCGAATCAAGCAATTCGTGTGGGTGCTTGTGAGTACGGACTGATGGTCGCCAAGATTATCAGCATCACAAGTGGCCATGCGAGAAATCACATAGTCATTTGAGATTGCTGAGCCAAGTTTAGGTTTTCTTAAAAACC